>JBEKHQ010000338.1:0-4651 GCA_050012195.1 Bryobacteraceae bacterium
AAAAGATATGGCGTTACCGGCACGCCGGGCCACACCTTGCCGGCGCTCGCCGCCAGGGCGCGATAAAGGTCGGTGTCGGTGGAAGAGGCTTCGCCCGCCGTGGGTCTCCTGGCGCCGGCTTGGGGTGACGTTACGTCCACGCTCGAATCGACGATCACCTTCTTCACTTCGGCGATCAGATCCTCCGCCGTCGTGCCCGGAATGGCGCGGAAGTTGATGGTCGCTTGCGCCGTGCTGGGTATAACGTTGCCGCGAAAACCGCCGCTGAGCAAAACCGGAGCGATGGTGTTGCGCATGACCGCGTGCAGCAGCACGTCCTGGCTGATTTCGCGGTCCGCCTTGGCGATCGCGGAGGGGTCCTGGCTGTTCACCAAGTCCAGGAAATAGCCCGACATCGGCGGCTCGCTGGTTTTGGCGAGCGTGAGAAAGAACTCCCGTGTGCTGGCCGTCAACTGGGGCTTGGTGTCGTAGTCGGCTAGTTTCGCGAGCGCTTTTCCCAGCCGGAAAATCGCATTATCCGGCCGCGGCATGGAGGAGTGAGTGGAGGTGCCATGCGCGGTCAACACTACGGCGATGGATATTTTATCGGCTGTCGAAATGCTCACGTAGCGGACCTTGCCGTCCGGCCGCTTCATGATCCAGCCGCCTTCGTTGAGCGCGAATTCGCAATCCATCTGGTCCCAGTGGGACTCGGCGAGCCAGGAGGTATTCAACGGCGCGGCCTCTTCGTCGGCTTCCACCATGAAAATGACGTCGCGCTTGAGTGGAATCTTCTCGCGCGCCAGCCGCATGACTGCTTCGGCGAACACCGCCATGCCGCCCTTGAAGTCGATCGCGCCGCGGCCCCATACGTATCCGCCCTTGATAAGCCCGGCGAACGGATCCACCGTCCATTTCTCGCGTTCGACACCAACCACGTCGGCGTGCGCCGCGATCAGCACGGGCCTCAAACTGCCATCGCCTTTCAGCCGCGCGATCAGGTGGGCTTTATTGGCCTGGGGCGTCGGGAAGATCGCCACCTGGAAACCGAGCGGCCTCAATTTTCCGGCCATCACTTCGTCGAGCGCCGCTTCATTGCCCGGCGGATTGCTGGTATCCACCCGAATCAGTTCGGAAAGCAACTCGGCCGTCGGATTCGCCGCGTAACCCGACAGCATCCATGCCAGAGAGAATGCCAGTTTATGGAACATGGCACCTATTCTAGTTCGATAAACGCCTTGATCGGCAGTTTAGGTCCCACCGCGGATATAGAGGAGCGCGCTGTGGGCTGGAACGGATCGAGCATGCCCGGGTACCGATGCCGTGCGCAAGACAAGCTGCCAACCAGCTTCGTCGAAGTCGAAGGCGGCGCGGTCCGGTGAAAAATTGCAGAGCAATACCGCTTGACAACCGGACTGGTCGCCGCGATCCATGCGCAGCCAGCGGGCTTGCTCGTCGAAGTGGACGTGCGTAAGATCCTTGCGTCCGTTGCCGAGGCATGGCCAGCGTTTGCGCAGCGCTATCAAGTCGCGATACAGACGGAGCATTGAGGCGTGGTCGCGTTCGCCCGTCAAGCGCCACGAGATTCTCGATTGCTCGAAAGTTTCGAGCGCTTGCGGATCCGCGAAATCGCCCGCGCACGTCAATTCCTCGAATTCCTTGAAACGGCCTTCGGTAACAGCCGTTGCTAAGGTGGGGTCGCCGTAGCTGGTGAAAAACAGGAAGGGAGCGGCATCCGCGAACTCCTCGCCCATGAACAGCAACGGCGGATAGGGCGAACAAAGCAGCAAACTTGCCGCCAGCTTGCACTGGTCTAACGACACCAACCGCGACAAGCGGGAGCCCTGGCTGGTGTTGGCGACCTGGTCGTGATTTTGAAGGAACGCGACGAAACGATACCCGGGTTGATCGCGGGAGGAGCTTCCGAAGCGGCGCCGACGAAAGGCCGAATAGCTCCCATCGTGAACGAATCCTTCGGTGATCGCTTTTTGAATCTGCCCCAGCCGGTCGAATCCCGCCAGATACGATCGATTCGCGCCCGTCAGGTAGCCGAATACGGCGTGATGAAACTCGTCATGCCACTGCGCGTCCAAGCCGAGGCCTCCCATCGAGCGCGGATTCAAGACGCGCACATCATTGAGATCGCTCTCCGCGATGATCCACGCTTGGCGACGCAGATGCGCAGCCTGCGCATGAAAGTGATCGCGCAGTTCGGCCAGAATGTGCAATGCGCTCAAATCGAAAATACCGTGGATCGCATCCAGCCGGAGCGCGTCGACGTGATACTCGGTCAGCCAGTAGAGCGCGTTCTCGATAACGAAACGCCGGACTCCGTCACTGCCCGGCCCATCGTAGTTCATGGCGCGTCCCCAGGGCGTGCGGTACTGATCCGTGAAGTAGGGGCCGAACTCAGAAAGGTAATTTCCTTCGGGACCCAGGTGGTTGTACACGACATCCAGGACCACCGCCAGTCCGGCCCGATGGCAGGCGTTCACCAGCCTCTTCAATTCCGCGGGTCCGCCGTAGGCTGAATGCGGCGCATACAGATCCACGCCGTCGTAGCCCCAGTTTCTACCGCCGGGAAACTCGGCCACGGGCATCAATTCAATCGCGGTGATTCCGAGCTCCCGCAGATAGTCCAGCTTCGAAGCAACTCCAGCGAAGGTTCCGGCAGGCGTGAACGTTCCCGTGTGCAGCTCATAGAAGATGTAAGCCTCGAGTGCGATGCCTTTCCAATCTTGATCGGACCAGGCGAATGCGCCGGGATCGACGATTTGCGAGGGGCCGTGCACGCCCCGCGGCTGCGAGCGGGAAACAGGATCGGGGCGCGTCCTGCCGTCGTCGAAAACGAACGAATAGGTATCGCCGGGCGCGGCATCGGGAATCGCGGCCTCAAAATCCTCGCCGTCGCGGCGCATTTCAATACGGCGGCGTTCAGGACCTAGCTCAACCGCCAGCGCATTCACCTCGGGAGCCCAGACGCGGAATTGCACGCCCCCGCCCGCGAGAACCGTGGCGCCATGGGACCTGCGCCCAAGAGCAGTCAACCGCGGCTCCCCGCAAACAGGAGCGCGACTGGACACTGCGAGAAAACTTCATTGAGGGGAAGAAACAGACGGCCGTCCGAGCGCCGCGCCGTGATGGTTTGGCCGGTGAATATGTTCTGAAAAGTTTCGTGACCGGTCTTCTTAGGAAGCGCAACGGTGGTGTTTCCCCACACGTCGCCGATCGGTTTTCCGTGGGAGTTGCACAATTTCAGGAAGAATCGCCCGGTTAAAGCCACCACCATTTGATTTTCCATGGCGCGCGCGAAGGCCACAACGTGGCGCGCCCGGCTGCCGTCCGCCGCAAGGCCTGTGTACGAAGCCTGAGAGAACAATTCCGGATGATCGCGGCGGAACCGCAAGGCCTCACTGGTGATAAACATCTTGATTGCGCCGTCGCACGGATTCTCCCGCAACCGGTCCATCAGGGCGGAGCGGTCGCGCGCGGCCTGGGCCAGCAAGCTTCCGAGCATTTGACCGCGCACTTCGTAGTTCACGCCGCGGCGATTGTCGGGATCGACCAGATCGAACGCCCAAAGCTCGTTGCCTTGATAGAAGTCCGGGACGCCGGGCGAGGCGATCTTTACCAGCACCTGAGCCAGGGAGTTCCAGATTCCGGCCCGCGCGATGGGCGCTTGAAACTGGCGAAGGTCCTGTAAGAACGCGTTCTCGGGTGCGGGATCCAGCACGCGCTCCACAAACTTCGTCACCGCCTGTTCATACCCGGCGTTGGGATTGATCCAGCTGGTGTGCAGCTTGGCTTCATGCAAAGCCTTCTGCATGTAGCCGTCGATCCTTCGAACGTAGGCTTCGTGCTCGTCTGGATGCATGGGGAGCAGAGGCCAAGTTCCAACCAGCGTTTGATACAGCAAATATTCTTCATTCGCGTCCGGCGCCGGACGATCTCCCGCCACGGTCTTCGCGGCGCGGTTCAGGCCGCGCCACCGGCGGATGGCGCGATACCAGTCCCCCGGCATCTCAGAAAGCGCGTTGAGCCGCGCGCGAACGTCTTCGCCGCGCTTGGTATCGTGAGTGGAGCTTGCGCTCATGCTGTTCGGCCACAATTCGCGCCGGATCAGATTGCGGCGATGGAACTCATTGACGGAGACGCCGAAGCGCGACGGATCGCCTCCCACTTCGTTCAGGGAGGCCAGCGGATAGTAGCGGTAAAAAGCGGTGTCCTCGAGGCCCTTGGCCATCACGGGCGCCGAAAGCTGCTGGAATCGCATGACGAACAGCTGGCGCTCGGCTTGCTGCCTATCGTCGACTGCGCTGGGCCGTTCCAGCAGCAGCACACTTTGGATGAAATCGAACACCGACTCGCTAATCGCCGGGTTGCGCCGTTTGGCCTCCCGGATTGCGACCGTAACCTGGCGGCGGTCCCGCGGGTCCACTTCGGTTTGATCGCCGCGAACGTAGGTCCGATAAACCGGGAAGGCCGCAAGCACCTCGCGCAGCGCGTCGCGCAAACTTTCGAGCGTGAAATCGCGGGACCAGCGATGCTGCTCGGAAATACGGTCCAGCTTCCGCGCCAGCACGTTCAGCTCGCTCGACATGGCAACCTGGAGGACCAGCCGCTTGCTGTCGCACGCCAGATCGTCGAACGCCAGAGACCAGCCCGTGAAGCG
>JBEKHQ010000339.1:0-4650 GCA_050012195.1 Bryobacteraceae bacterium
GGTGGAAGGCGTGGTGGGATCGCAGCCGTGGTCGGCCGTCAGGATCAGCAGATCGCCGGGGGCGAGCTTCTCCAGCAGCGACGGCAGCCATGCGTCCGCTTCCTCGAGAGCGCGGGCGTAGCCTTCCACATCGTTGCGGTGGCCGTAGAGCTGATCGAAATCCACCAGGTTGACGAACAAAAGGCCGTGTTTGAACTCGTCCAGCGCGTCCAGAGTCTTGGCCATGCCATCCGCGTTGTCCTCGGTCTTCTCGTGATCTTGAATTCCGCGGCCTAGAAACACGTCGAAGATTTTTCCGATGCTGAACACGCGGACTTTCTTAGTTTCGAGCTGATCGAGCAGCATGCCCTTGGGCGGCGGGACGGCGTAATCGTGGCGATTGGCGGTGCGGCTGAAGTTGCCGGGCTGGCCGAGAAACGGACGCGCGATCACGCGCCCGACTTCATACGGCCCTCGGAGCAGGTCGCGCGCGGTCTGGCAGATCTTGTAGAGCTCCCAGAGCGGGATCACTTCTTCATGCGCGGCCACCTGGAATACGCTGTCGGCGGAGGTGTAGACGATGGGCTTGCCGGTCCGCAGGTGTTCCGCGCCGAGCTCGCGGATAATTTCGGTGCCGGATGCCGCGCAGTTACCCAGCGTGCCGCGGCCGATGAGCCGCTCGAACTCCTGCATAATCTCGGGCGGAAAGCCGTGGGGATAAAGCGGGAACGGCTTGGCGAGATGGATGCCGGCCATTTCCCAATGTCCGGTGGTGGTGTCCTTGCCCGGGGATGCGAGGGCGCAGCGGCCGAACGCCGCCGACGGATGAGCGGCGGGTTCGATGTGCGGCAGCGGTTTGATATTACCCAAGCCCAATGCCGCGAGGTTCGGCAAATGCAGCGTGCGTTTCCGTGCGATGTTGCCCAGCGTGTCGCTCGCGGCGTCGCCGTACGCGGCCGCGTCGGGCATGGCGCCGATGCCGACGCTATCCAATACGATCCAAGTGACGCGGCTGAATGCGCCATTCGTCATTGCGTCAGCGGCCCGGTGAGCGGAGGTCGGACGGGCAGGCCCAGGGCCTCGTTGATGCGATCGGACAACATGTCGACAAAACGCTCGGGAAGATAGCCGACCATGCGGCTTACGATGTCGCCTTTCTTGCCGAAGATGATCGTGGTGGGAATGCTGGAGACCTGCAACAGCGCGGAAAGGCCGTCCTCGAAGTAGATCTTCTGCGCCCAATTCACCGATTCGAGGAACGGTTTCACGAGCGAATGGTCTTCGTCCGTGTCGATGGACAGAAAGACGACGTCCCCGTTATTTTGGAACCGTGTTTTGGCTTGTTCGTACAAGCCGTGCTGCGCCCGGCAAGGCGTGCACCAAGTGGCCCAGAAATCGAGAACAACCACTTTGCCGAGCAGCGAGGATAGAGCCAAGCGGTCGCCGTCTAATCCGGTAATCGTGAAACGGATGGGATCCTTCAGCTGGTTGTTGGGGTCGTACTGCCGCATTTCGGCGCGGCGGGCCGCCAGACGCTGGGAAGTGTCGTCGTACGCTTCGAGGATGAGATCGCCCAAGCCTTTCTGAGAACCGTTCATCTTTTGAAACAGCTCGCCCATGCGGGCGCGGTCTTTGGCGCCATCGGGATCCGCCGAGCGCAGGCCTGCGATGGTGAAGGCATCGGCCAAATACACAACGGCTTCGCGGTCCTTGCCCGCCGCCGAGAGCCAGCGCGCCGCCTCGCGCGCGCCTTCCACGCTGGGGTAGATTTCGTAGCTGGAGGCGGCAAGTTGGCAAGCGGCATCGCCCTGGCCCAACAATCCGCGGGCACGGGCTTCGAGGATCAGAGCGCGTGCGCGCCCGCGGTCGTAGTCGTCCTTGCGCTTGGCAACTTCCTTGCCGCCGTTGGGCGCGAACGTGTCGTTCTTATAGGCGGCTTGAATCAGCTGTTCCAGGTGAACGGCGTAATCGAGAGCCTGCTGGGCGCTGGATGCATCGCCCTGTCTCAGCAGCGCGGCGCTGACGGTTTCGTGAAACTGGATGTTGTCCGGTTCCCGCGCGAGCACGCTGCGGCCGTAGCGAATGATGCGTGGATCGTCGCCGAGCTCGACCGCGGTTTTCAGCAGGGCGCGTTCCAGCTCGGCTCTGCGCGGAGAATTGGGAAACTGTTTCAGATGCCGCTCGACGGCCCGCACCAGCTCGACCGAACTGTTGCCCGCTTCGCCGATAGCCCGTTGCAGACTCTCCTGTTCGGTAAGCGAAGCATCGGTCTGCGCCGTCAAAGAGGCCGCGGCCAATAGAACAGCCAGCCAAAGCAGTTTCATGGTTGTGTCTTCCCGGATGCCTGCGCGGGAGGTTTGCGGATGGCCTCGGCCAAGCCGGCCGCTCGCTCGCGCGCCACGTGCAGATAGCTTTCGTTCTTGAAGATCCGGTCGAGCAGCGGCAGAAACTGGTCGGGCGCGACCACGCGCTGGTGATCCCAGGAGATCTGAAGCTGCAGCAGAGCGTCGTTCACGCCGAGCTTGTCGTAATGCGCGGTGCGATCCAGGCTGATGAAGCTCCCTTCGGTCTCGGTGATGCGTTCGAACCAATCGAGGAGCGCCTGCGCATTCAAGTCCTGCGAGAAGTTGAATTGGATTTCGTGCTGATCGGCGCCGTCTTCGAACCGGAACGTCTTGAGACCCATGTTGGCCACCTTCAATCCGGATTCGAGCGGCCGCTGAAAGTGGTCGAGCTTATCGGCCAGGCTGAACATCTGTTGCGTGTCGACGCCGCTCAGTTGGATGTGGATCGGATCGTCGTCGTCTTTCGCTTCTTGATAGGTGGCTCGCCCGTCGCGTTCGACGGTGATGGCGACATATTCCGGCGTGCTGCCTTTGAAGAACTTGGAGTAGGAAAGGCGCGGCGCCGCGGAGCATAATAAGGCCGAAAATCCGGCGACGATGAAGATGCGACCGGCGAGCGTCATCGTCCGGCGCCGACGGAAATCTGGAAAGCGGCGTGCGTGGCGTGGCAAATAGCTACCGCGATCGCATCGCAGGCATCCTCGGATTCGATTTCCGTCTCCAGATGCAGCAGAGAATGCACCATCCGCTTTACCTGCTGCTTTTCCGCGCGCCCGTAGCCTACCACGCTGGTCTTGACCTCGAGCGGTGAATATTCGCCCATGGAGAGGCCCGCTTCGGCGATCATCAGGAGAACCACTCCGCGGGCGTGCGAGAGTTTGAGCGCGGTCTTCACGTTTTGCGCGTAAAACACTTCCTCCACCGCGGCGGAATCCGGGCGATGCGCGCCGATGACCTCGCGCAAGTCGCGCGCGATGACCGACAACCGAGTATGCAGCGGATCTTTCGGGCTGGTGTGGATGGACCCGGCCGCGATCATCGTGTGCACGCGGCCATCACTTTCGATCAAGCCATAACCGGTGTACTCGGTGCCGCAGTCAATGCCCAGGATGCGCATTGCGCTTAGGCCAGGGCCTCGAGCTCTTTCTCGTCGACGTCAAAGTTGGAGTAGACATTCTGAACGTCGTCATGTTCCTCCAGCGCCTCGCTGAGGCGGAGCATGGCTTGCGCGTTCTTGCCTTCCAACTTCAGAAGATTCTTCGGCATGAGTCCAATTTCCGCCGAAACGACCGGAATACCCGCATTCTGCAAAGCCTGCAGAACGGGCTCGTGAGCCTCGGGAGCCGCCACCACTTCCCAATTGTCCCCGCCGTCGCGCAGGTCTTCCGCGCCCGCATCGAGTGCGAGGGACATGAGCTGATCCTCGCCGGCTTTTTCTTTGTCGACAATAATCTCGCTCTTGCGTTCGAACATCCAGGCGACGCTTCCCAGTTCGCCGAGGTTGCCGCCGTTTTTGGAGAACACGTGGCGGATCTCGCTGACGGTGCGATTACGATTATCGGTGGCGACGGCCACCAGGACGGCGGCGCCGCCGGGTCCATAACCCTCGAACATGATTTCGTCGATCTGCCCGCCTTCCAGTTCGCCGGTGCCGCGCATGATGGCGCGTTTGATGTTTTCCTGGGGCATGCTGACAGCCTTGGCGGCCGTGACCGCGGTGCGAAGGCGGGGATTGGCGTCCGGATCGCCGCCGCCGGCGCGAGCGGCAATCATGATCTCTTTGATAACGCGCGTGAACGTCTTACCGCGCTTGGAATCTAAGGCGGCCTTCTTGTGCTTGATAGTCGCCCATTTGGAATGTCCTGACATGATGAATCCTTTGGCTCGCGCGCGATTCGATCGCTCACGGGAGCCTAACAGACTAGGATATCAAGGCCGAGCTAGCCGTGCGTGACAGCGCCAGGATCGCCAAGCAGGCCGAGGCGGAGCGTTGTCCAGGTCACGTTGCGATTTATTCGGCGTCAGCCCGCGCATTTCGGAAAGAAACCCTTGACGGGCACCGGACTTTAGCGCTATAAATCGTTAACCACTATTTGAAACTGAATGCTCGTTTGTCCGTTTTAGGCGGACGAGCGTACGGAAGGGGATTTCCGAGAAAAATGTCCGCAGCGCAGGCCGTCCTTGTTGAAACCCAGTCATATGTTGAAACACCCTCATATATCGAAGCGTCGAGCATGGCGCCAGGGTCTCGTGACACCATTTGCGATCTGGTTCACGAGCTGCGGCAGCCGCTCAGTTCCATGGAAGCCATTGCTTACTACCTGGA
>JBEKHQ010000340.1:0-4638 GCA_050012195.1 Bryobacteraceae bacterium
ACAATCGTGGCTCGCGATACCGTGCATTACCGCCCAAGCACGGAAGTTGGCTCAATCAGGCGGAAATCAAACTCAGACTGGTCTCGCGGCAATGTCTGGGAACGCGGCGGTTCCGGAACCTGGGGACATTGCAACAAATCAATTATACTCGGAGCCATGCGCCGCACAATGCGTCTGCTTTTCGCCGTGGCGTCTTGCTGCCTGCCCTTGATCTGCCAGGCTCAGGGAGTCGATCGCTCTCAACTGGCGACGATCCTTAACTTCGAAGCGGGGCCAGCCGGAGGATCGTCGCGAGGAGCGCCGCGCGGCTGGTTGGGCGGTCCGCAGGAGACGATCTTCATGGATGACAAGATCGTCCACAGCGGCAAGTGGGCCGTCCGGCTGGAACGCGATGAGAATAGCGTAGACGCGAACGGAGCGTCGAGTGCAGACAAGTTTTCGGTCATCACCATTGCCATACCTATCGATTTCACCGGAACTCGCGTCGAGCTGCGCGGCTTCCTCAAAACCGAGGAGGTGAGTAAATTCGCCGGCTTGTGGATGCGCGAGGACGGCGACGGGGGCGCCATCGAATTCGACAATATGGAGAGCCGTCACTTGAGGGGCACCCACGAATGGACGGAGTACTCAATTGCCCTTCCTCTTCGTTCGGAAGCGAAGCAACTCGTTTTCGGCGTGCTCATTATGGGTGTCGGAAAGACCTGGGCCGATGATCTGCAGCTGCTGGTGGACGGCAATCCCATCTGGAATGCACCGAAAGTTGAGCAGCCGAAGAGAATTCTCGATCTCGACAAGCCTGCAGGATTGGCACAAACCTCGCAGGGCCGAGCCGCGCCACCGACCGTCGTTCGCCAGGCCGGCAAGCTGGCGTTGCGTCAGCCGGTCGAGCGGGAGTTGGGGCCGGGGCAGATCGATGTGTTCACGGTGGACGTCGCCGCAGGGCTGTTCCTGCACGTGGCGGCAGAACAGAAGGGTGTGGATCTTATCCTCTCTATGGTCGACCCTGCCGGCCGCGAGGTTGTGTCCATGGACAGCCGAGTGTCAGGATTCGAGCACGCATCAGCGATCGCAAAGGAGAGCGGTGCGTACCAGGTGAAGGCGTCGCCGAAAGCTGGCATCGGGACAGGGGGCGCTTATCGAATCGAACTGCTGGCCTTACGCAAGCCAAACAAGAAAGACCGCGCACGATTGCAGGCCGAGGGCTTCTTGCGCTCGGCCCTGGCGGATGATCGCACGGGAACTGGAGAGAGCAGGCGACGCGCCATTGCGGAATACACAAAAGCGAACTCGATCTGGGCCGGCTTGAAGGAGTATGCCGAACAAGCTCTTGGGTTGACCCGGCTGGGCTTGGATCACTTGTTTCTGGGCGAGAAGCACGAGGCGTTGGGATACTTCCAGCAAACTCTCACCCTTTGGCGTGTGGCGGGCGACCGCTCCGGCGAGGCCGCGACGCTCCTCAGCATCGGCCTTGTACATTCCGGGTTTTTCGAGATGCAGATGGCATTGGATTACTTCGAACAAGCGGCCTCGATCTCACGCGCAGTGGGCGACCGCAACGTCGAGGCGAGCACTCTCGTCCTTAGCGGCGGTGTCTACGCCATTCTGGGAGAGTACCAGGAGGCGCTGGACCGCTACCAACGGGCGCTCCCAATAAAACGCGCGTTGGGCGACCGCCCCAGCGAGGCGTTGACCCTGAGTGGAATTGGCGTGGTCTGCCTCGCGCTGGGTGAAAAGCAAAGGGCGCTGGACTACTTCCAACAGGCACTCCTCATAATACGCGAACTCGGCGATCGTACCACTGAGGCGGCATTGTTGTCTAACGTCGGCCTGGTCTACTGGGAGCTAAACGAGAATCAGAAGGCATTGGACTGCTATGAGCAGGCGCTCCGTATCGAACGCACCGTTGGCATCCGCAGCAGCGAAGGTGCCACACTCGTCGGCGTCGGCCTTGCCTACTCCGCATTGGGCGTGCCCCAGAAGGCGGTGGATTACTACGAGCAGGCACTCCTCATCCAACGCGCCTCCGGCGACCGCTCTCGCGAGGCTTTCACGCTATTCTCCATCGGCGTTGCCTACTCCGCATTGGGTGAGCGCCAGAACTCGCTGGGCTATTACCTGCGAGCGCTGTCTAGCTTTCGCACTCTCGGCTTACGCATTGGCGAGGCATCTACGCTAGGTCGGCTTCAGGACCTATTCCGTCAATCACAACCCGATCTGGCGATTTTCTTGGGCAAGGAGGCCGTCAACATCATCCAAAGCATCCGCCGTGTTAATCGTGACCTTGATGAACAGCTCCGTCGAAGCTTTGAGCAGTCGTTCGAATTCGGCTACCGGTCCTTGGCAGATCTGTTGATCGAGAACCGGCGCTTCGGTGAAGCCGAGGAGGTCCTGAATCTTTTGAAGGACAAAGAAGCCGCCGATTTCATCCGGCGGGATGCCGTGGCGGAACAATTGAGAGCGGCTACCCTGCTCGATTCCGAACGTAAGGCGCTGGAACGCTATGAACAGATCCTGACCCAGATCGCCTCCGATGGCCAGGCGAAGTCGGCGCTGGTCGCCAAGGCGGCGAAGACGGCGCTGAGTGACGCGGAGGTGTCGCGCTCCCTGCAACTCGACCGGGATCTGGCAGCGGCGAATACGGTCCTGCTGAGATTCTTTGACGAGCAGGAAGAGAAGTTCGCGGTGAATTCGGCGTCGGCCAAGCAGATAGAAGAGTTGCGCGAGAGCGAGGGCTTGCAGGACGCGCTACAGGCGCTGGGGCCGGATGTGGTGGCTATCTATACACTTGTCCTGCCGGACAAATACGTCGCGCTGCTGGTGACAAGCGGCGCGCGCAAAGCGTACTCGACTGCGATTCCGGAATTGGAACTGAACCGAAAGGTCTTCGAATTCCGGCAGCAGTTGCAGAATCCGGGCTCCGACCCGCTGCCCCTGGCGAAGGAGCTGTACAAGATCGTGTTTCCCGAAGGACTCCGGCAGGATCTCGACCTGATGGGAGCAAAGACGATCATGTGGTCAATCGACAGCACGATCCGTTACGTGCCGATGGCGGCGCTGCATGACGGTGAGCAGTACATGGTTTCGCGATTTCGCAACTCGCTTATTACTCCGGCAAGCCTTACGCGACTGGCCGAGGGTTCGCGGCCGTTGTGGAAAGGTGTGGGTTTCGGCGTCTCGGAGGCAAAGGGGAACTTCGCCGCACTGCCGGCAGTGCCCGAGGAACTACGACGAATCTTCCGGCAGGCGGAAAGCGGGGATGCGCCGGTACCGGGCCGGGTTTGGTTGGATGGGGACTTCACGCGGGAGGCGTTTGAGGCCGGGATGCGGCAGCCGGAGAAATCGGTGGTGCATATCGCAACGCACTTCGATTCGCGGCCTGGAGTTGCCGCGAATTCGCATTTACTGCTGGGCGACGGGAGCGAGATGAGTCTAGCGGAGATCGAGGCAGCGCCGCGGTTGTTCAGTGGCGTGGATCTACTGACGCTTTCGGCGTGCAGCACGGCGTTTACGAACCGGAGCGAAGACGGGCGGGAGGTGGACAGCTTCGGCACCATCGCGCAGAGGCTGGGCGCCAGGGGCGTGATCGCGAGTCTGTGGAGCGTGAACGACGAAGCCACGGCGCGGGTGATGGAGGCGATGTACCGGATCCGGCAAAGCAACCCTGAACTGGGGAAGAGCGAGGCGTTACGGCAAGCGCAGGAGCTGATGGCCAGTGGCGTACTGAAACCGGGAACGAGCGATGCGGAGGACCGGGGGGTGCATGTGCCGGGAGGCCGGAGTGACGCGAACGGGTGGACGCATCCGTACTACTGGGCTCCGTTCATTCTGATCGGCAACTGGCGTTAGAGTTAGAGCCGAACCAGAACCATCCCTCCGAGTTCTTGGGCGAGAAGCGCGGACAATGGCACGCGGCAAAATTCTCTCACTTTTTGCTTTTTTCCCGCGCCGCGTTTTCCGGCAAAATGGCCTTCGGCGGGGTTTTTCGTGTCTACCCGCGGCCAGCGCGGCGTGCCGGTCCAGGTGGCTATCGCGCTCCAGCTCGGCTTCGGCCGCGTCGTAGCACGGTCGGAGCCGGTCCAGTGTCCAGCGCACGCCGGGCTGCGGTAGCCGGACCACCGGCTCACCAATCGTACCGGTTGTCCCGCCGTTGGCTTCCAGAAGGCCGACCAGCCGCTCCGCCATCTCGCCGCCCTCCTCCCGGTGCACCTCTTCCACAAGGGCTGCCCGCTCTGGGAGGGGTAGATCCACCGCCTCGTCAAACCATCGATTCAGGCGGGCAGACTGTTCTGGAGTCAGGTCCATCGCGGGTGGCCCGGCGTTTCCATTTCGGAGTCCAGGTCCGGCTATTATACACCCTGCTTTCGCCTGGCTGTTCTCTGAGAGTCTGGCGCCGACGGCTGGGCCTGCCTTTGCATGCTGTTCCTAAATGTGAAGCCTGGATTCCAAAACCGTGTGCTTGTGGAAGGTGATCGGCGATCATGCGAAACCTTTTGAATTGGGCGTTTGTCTCCTAGCCAATTGCGAAGCCTTTTGGAAGGTGGATCGATCTGCGCGGCGGCGGGCTTGTTCCTCGCCGCGGGCCGCGCGCAGGCCGCGACTGCGTAGTCTTGTCCGCGTGGGGCGCTGTGTGCCGTGGGC
>JBEKHQ010000341.1:0-4629 GCA_050012195.1 Bryobacteraceae bacterium
CCCGCTGGCTCAGAAGTTTGTGGATCGCGTGGTGCTGGCCCCGGATGCGGCCATCGAGCGGGCCCAACAAGCGCTCTGGAACGTTCTCCGCGTGGCAGCCGAACCGGGGGGCGCGGCGGCCTTCGCTGCGCTTCTGTCGCGAGGCTACCAGCCGGAACGGGGCGAGCGCGTGGGCGTCCTGGTCTGTGGAGGAAACACTACCGCTGTAAATTTCACTCAGTCCGCGGCGACCGCGGTCGAAAGAGGTTCTCATGTCCGCATATGAAAAACTGAAGGCTCTCAACGTTTCTCTTCCGCCGGTTTCAACACCCGCGGCGGCTTACGTGCCGTTCGTTCGCACGGGCAATCTGCTGTTCGTGTCCGGGCATGTCGCAAGGAAGGACGGCAAGCCTTGGGCCGGTCAGCTTGGCGCCGACATCGCGACTCCGGAAGGCAAGGAAGCCGCCAGAGCCGTAGCGATCGCTCTGCTCGGCACCTTGCACGCCGCAACAGGCGACCTGAATCAGATCAAACGCATCGTGAAGCTGATGGTTCTGGTGAACAGCGCGCCGGGATTCACCGAGCAGCATCTGGTGGCAAACGGCGCTTCCGAACTCCTTGAACAAGTGTTGGGACCCGCCGGATCGCACGCCCGCAGTGCGTTCGGCGCCGCTCAGATTCCATTGGGTTGCTGCGTCGAGATCGATTTGATCGCGGAGGTGACGTAGTGGGCGGGCATCCCTATCGGGTGGTGGACGTTTTTACTCGGCACGCGCTCGAAGGGAATGCGCTGGCGGTGTTTCCGGACGCATCCGGCATCGAGGACGACACGATGCAGAAGATCGCCAAGGAACTGAACCTGTCGGAGACTACCTTCGTTGTGCCGCCCACGCGGCCGAGTTGCGTGGCGAGAGTGCGGATTTTCACGCCAACCCGTGAGATGCTGTTCGCCGGACATCCGACCATCGGCACAGCCTTCGTGCTGCTGGATGAAGGGCTCGTACCGAAGGGGAGCGAACGATTCGTGCTGGATGAGCAGGTAGGGCCGGTGGCGATTCGCGTCGAGCCGGGCGAGCGGCCGCGGATCTGGCTGACCACGCCGCCGATCAGTTGGGGCGCCTGCTTCGACCGTGGCGCTTGCGCGCAAGCTCTGGGTCTGGATGCCGGCGATCTTCTCGATATCGCGCCGCAACTGGTGAGCGCGGGCAATCCGAACATTTACGTCCCTGCAAGAGACAAAGATGCCGTGGATCGGGCTTGGCTCGATCTCGCGGGATTACGCACTCTCAAGGACGGACAGACGGAGGCGATCTGCGTTTTCGTCTTTACTCCGACGCCGGAAGGAGCTTATTCGCGCATGTTCGCGCCCGAGCACGGAGTGGCGGAAGATCCGGCCACCGGCAGCGCGACCGGACCGCTGGCCGCATACATGATGCGGCATAGCCTGGTATCGGGCGCATCCGGTACTCGATTCTTTAGCGAGCAAGGAACGAAGATGGGGCGCCGCAGCATCCTGTATGTCGATATCCGTGGTGAGCAAGGCTCGGACGGCATCGACGTCGGAGGCTACGTAACGCCCGTGGCTGAAGGAACGATGAAACTATGAGCCGGACTTTCAGATGTTCTCGGCATCCCGACCCTCGCCTAGGTTACCGGGCCGCCGCGGTTCCATGGCGCGTCGGAAGCGTTCGCGCTCCTCAGGCGTCAGATCTTTCCAACCCCGCACGAAGCGGGCTTTGCGCATTCCGGGGCCCCAGCCCCATAACCTGCTGAACAGCACACGGCTCAGCAAGAGTAATCCCAGCGCCTGCCAGAAGCTGATAGCACGAAGGCCGAGGATCGTCGGCATCAGCGCATTCCATAGTCCGACCGTTACGAGCCCCATTATTCCCACCCATGCAATCCCAAACAGGATAAAGGGAGCTCCAACAAACCTCATTTTCCTCATTTGTTTCTCCTTTCGTAACCCAATTCGTCGTAGATGTGCTGAAGACGATTTCGCAGACGCTTTACGGCATAATGTTTTCTCGAGAGCAGTGTGTTGACGCTCACCCCGGTTTCCTCCGAGATCTCGGCGAAGCTGCGCCCGTCGATTTCGTGCGCAAAAAAGACGTGGCGCTGGCTGGGAGGCAATTCGCCCAGCGCGGCTTCGATCTCGACCAGCAAAACCCCTCGTGCGTAGAGCGCGTCCGGGCCGGCGTCGGGCGAGGGCAGCAGATCTTCGAGTATCCGTCGGCCTCCGTCTTCCACCACTTCCTTCTTGCCGCGCCGGAACAAATCCGTAATCCTGTTCCGTGCCACCTGCATCATCCACGCGCCCGCATGCGCTATGGGCTTCATCAGGCGGTAGGCTTCCACAAGCTCAAAGAAGACGTCCTGTAAAATATCCTCGGCGTCGATTTCAGGCGGAATGCGCCCGCGGATGAAGGCGAGCAAACGGCGCCGCTCGCTCTGGAAGGCCCATGTGAGCCGCTGGTCTTGTTCCGCTCGCTCTCGGGTCATCGCCGGCGCTTCATCCTCTGCTCCGTGTAGACGAAACCGGCGAGGAAATATTGCATTGGGCGGGCCATGCTGTACGGTTGCGCGCCGAAATCGCAAGTGAAAGCGGACCAGCGCGTTGCCAATATCGTACTCGCGTTCATCCGACGCGTGCTAGCATGGGTGGTTGTCAGGCTCCGGGCTTCGTGCAACGGTCGGCTGTGAACCCCGCCAGGTCCGGAAGGAAGCAACGGTAGCGGTTTAGCCCGTGTGCCGCGGATTACCCGGGGTCTGGCATATTCTCCGTCCACGCTTGCATGTACCAGGTCATCGCCAGAAAATACAGGCCCCAGTCTTTCGCGGAGCTGATCGGGCAAGAGCACGTCCGGACCACGCTCGAGAACGCCATCACGCAGAAACGGATCGCGCACGGTTACATCTTTTCCGGACAGCGCGGAACCGGCAAGACCACCGTCGCCCGCATTCTGGCACGCTGTTTGAACTGCATTCAAGGCCCCACGCCGACGCCTTGCGGAGTGTGCGCCAGTTGCCTGGAAATCGCAGGCGGCAACGCGCTGGACGTGATCGAGATCGACGCGGCGTCCAATCGCGGCATCAACGAAATGCGGGAGCTGCGCGAGAACATCCGCTACCGGCCGGCGCGCGACCGCTACAAGGTCTTCATCATCGACGAAGCGCATCAGATCACCAATGAGGCCTTCAATGCGCTGTTGAAGACGCTGGAAGAGCCTCCCGAGTGGGTGGTCTTCATGTTGTGCACCACCGAGGCTCACAAGATTCCCGCCACCATCGCGTCGCGCTGCCAGCTTTTCAGCTTTCGCTCGGTGGCTTTCGAGGAAGTTGTGAAGCGGATGGAGGAGATCTGCGGCAAGGAAGGGATCGAAGCCGATCGCGAAGTTCTCAGCGTGCTCGCACAGGCCGGCGAGGGTAGCGTTCGCGATTCTTTATCCGCCCTCGATCAGGCCATCGCATGCTGCGGCGCGAAGCTGGATGCCGTCGAAGTCCGCGGCATGCTCGGGATGTTTTCGATCGATTCGCTCGATCAGGTTACGCAGGCGCTGGGCGCGCAAGACTCGCGCCGTATGTTCGATCTTGTGCTCGAGCTGGAACAGAACGGCCGCAACCTGCAGCACTTTTGCCGCGAGCTCGCGCGCTATTTCCGCAATCTGCTGGTGACGAAGGTGGCGGGACCGGGCACGCGTCTGATCGCTGCGTCGCCGCGCGAACACGAGCGGTTGGCAGCGGTGGCGGCGGGATTCTCCGAAGACGACTTGACGCGCTACTTGCAGCTCACGCTCGACCTGTTCAAGGACATGCAATTCTCGTTGCAGCCGCGCCTGCATCTGGAAATCGGCCTGCTGCGGCTGGTGCAAGCGGGCAAGCTCTTGCCGATCGAAGAAGCGCTGGCGAACCTTGGCAATCCGAGTAGTTCGACGCCGGTCAAGCCTGCACCGGCTAAGAAGCCGGCGCCACCCGCGCAATCGGCCAGCCAGCCCGCACACGCCGCGCCTCCGCTTCCGGTGAATGGCGACTGGCGCGACCGTCTGCACGCTACACTGCTCGAACTCGGAATGCAATTCACGGCCGACGCCGTCGAGCACTCCGAAGTCACCGAAGCTGGGGGCGAGCTGCGCTTCGTCGCGCCCGAGGAGTTTGCCCTCGCGATGAACGAAAAGGATATTGTGAAAGCGGTGCAGAAAATCGCGGGACGGCCGATGCGCGTCAAAATCACGCTGGGAGATCCGGCGTCCAAGGCAGCTCCGGTCGCCAGGCCGCCGCAGGACGACGTCTCCGCGCGCGCGCTCACTCATCCCGAAGTGCAGCGCTTCCAGGAAATGTTCCCGGACGCTCAAGTCCGCGTGGTGAGAAATCTGAAGGAATAATCCAATGAAACTTCCCGGTAACATGCAGGCCATGATGAAGCAGGCCGAGCAGATGCAGAAGAAGCTGCAAGAGGAGATCGCGCTGATCCGCGTGGAGGCCTCCGCGGGCGGGGGCATGGTGGTGGTGAAGATGGACGGCAAGAAGAACGTCACCGCCGTCAAGATCGATCCCGAAGTGGCCGGCGACGTCGAGATGCTGCAGGACATGGTGATGGCCGCCTTCAACGAAGCTTCCAAAAAGGTGGACGATGAGTCGCAACAGAAAATG
>JBEKHQ010000342.1:0-4623 GCA_050012195.1 Bryobacteraceae bacterium
CGTATACAACGAGCGAACCGTGGTGGAGCGCAGCCTGGCGCAAGTGCTGCAGGCTCCGCTGCCGGAGGAGATGGAGCGCGAGTTGGTCATCGTGGACGACTGTTCCACCGACGGCACTTCCGAGATCCTCGAGCGGCTGGCGGCCCAGACGCCCTGCATACGCCTGATGCGCAAGCCTGTGAACGAAGGCAAGGGCGCGGCGGTTCGGACCGCGATCCAGACGGCCCGTGGGGATTTTTGCATCGTGCAGGACGCCGACCTGGAATACGATCCTTCGGAATATCCTCGGCTGATGCGGCCTCTGCTGGACGGCCATGCCGACGCGGTTTTCGGTTCGCGCTATCTGGCGGGCGAGCAGACGCGCGCGTTGCCGTTCTGGCACACGATGATCAACAAGAGCCTGACCTTGCTTTCGAACATGTTCTGCAATCTGAACCTCACGGACATGGAGACTTGCTACAAGGTTTTTCGGACCGACTTGTTGAAGAGCATTCCGATTCGCTCCAACCGTTTCGGATTCGAGCCGGAGATCACCATGAAGTGCGCCAAGAGGAAGCTGCGAATCTACGAGGTTCCGATCAGCTATCACGGCCGCACGTACGAGGAAGGCAAGAAAATCGGCTGGAAAGACGGCGTGAAGGCGCTGGGCGTGATCCTGCATTTTTGGCTGATCGACGATTTGTACGCCGAGCCGTACGGACGCGCCTTCCTCAACAATCTTGCCGGTACGCCGCAGTATCTGACTTGGGTGACGCGAGTCCTGCGGCCTCATTTGGGAGACACCGTTCTCGAGCTCGGCGCGGGGATCGGAAATATCTGCGGCCGGCTGATGGGCCGGAGGGTGCTCTATGTCGCGGCCGAGAAGGATCCGCTGTACCTGCACGCGCTGCGCAACCGCTTCCTGCGCACACCGAACGTGTCAGTATTGAAGCTCGATCCTGAGCGTCCTGAGGATTTTGCGGAAGCGGGAGGACCCTTCGATACGGCGCTGTTGATCAACGTGGTGGAATATGTGCAAGACGTCGGCGGTCTGATTAGTTCCGTCGCGTCCGTGGTAAAGCCTGGAGGCTCGGTCATCGTTTTGGCGCCTCAAGGCACCGCGCTTTTTGGCACGCTGGATAAAACTCTCGGACACCGGCAACGTTTCGGGAGAGGCGAGTTATGCCGTCTGCTTGAAAAACACGGCTTCGCGGAGAAGCATACTTATCAGTTCAATAAGATCGGGACGCCAGGCTGGTGGCTCTACGGAAAGGTGCTGCGGCGGCAGCGCATCAACAAGCTTACGTTGAAGATTTTCGACAAAACCGTCTGGATCTGGCGATTGATTGACGGACTCCTGCCGTGGCGGGGCTTGTCGCTGATTGTGGTGGCGACCAAGAACTAGCGAGGGAGCGCCTGCATGAAACGATATGTGGTCACCGGCGGCGCAGGCTTCATCGGCTCGGCGTTGGTGAGAAGGTTGGTAGCCGCGAGAGAAGGCAGTGTCCGCGTAGTCGATAACCTCCTGACGGGGGACGAAGAGAATCTGGCGGACGTGCGCTGCGACATCGAGTTTGACAGATCGGACATTCGCGATTACAGGTCCGTCGCCGGTGCACTGGCCGATGCGGACGTTGTTTTTCATCTGGCCGCAATTCCTTCGGTGCCCCGGTCCATTCAATCGCCAATTCCGTCGCACGAAGTCAATATTGATGGTACTTTCAACGTTTTCCGAGCCTGCCAGGAAGGGCGCGTCGGGCGTGTTGTCTATGCCGCCTCCTCTTCCGCGTATGGAGACACCACGGAGTTGCCAAAAGTAGAAACCATGGCTCCGCGGCCCAAGTCGCCTTACGCGGCGCAGAAGCTGGCGGGCGAGTATTACGCCAGTGTTTTTCACTCCTGTTATGGTTTGGAAACCGTGTCGTTGCGGTTTTTCAACGTATACGGCGAACGGCAAGATCCCTCCAGCCCCTATTCGGGCGTAATTTCTCTATTCATGAGAGCCTTGATCGAGCGAAGACCGCCGACGATCTTCGGCGACGGCGAGCAAACGCGCGACTGGACTTATGTCGAGGACGTCGCGTCCCTGTGTGTTAGGGCGGCCCAAGCGGAAGGCGTTGCGGGCAAAATGTACAACGCCGGGAACGGCCAGCGCTACTCGCTGAATGATGTATGGCGATTGCTGCAGGAAATCGAAGGCGTGTCGATCGCGCCGCGCTATGAAGCTCCGCGCGCGGGCGACGTGCGGGATTCGCAGGCGGACACGAGCGCAGTCTGCCGCGACCTCGGCCACCGGCCGCAATATTCCCTGGAACAAGGCTTGCGCCGGACGTTGGCCTGGTACCGCGCGCAATAGGGCTGTCATGCTCGATGTGATTCGCGACACGATTCGCAAGATTCCCAGAGGCAAGGTGTCCACTTACGGCGAGGTTGCGCGAGCGGCCGGCTTTCCAGGCAGGGCGCGGCAGGTGGTGTGGGCCCTGAATAACGCGCGCGGTCTGCCGTGGCACCGCGTGGTGGGCGCGGGCGGCAAGATCCTTCTGCCCGGCGAGCAAGGGCTGGAGCAGCGGCTGCGTCTGGAAACGGAGGGCGTGATCTTTCGCGCCGGACGCGTGTGGCTGGACAAATACCAGCATCAGTTCGGCAGCACCCGGCGTCAACGCGGGTAGGGAACAAACTCGGCCGGGTCCTTGTTAGGATCGACCAGCCAGACTTGGCGGCCGGCGAAATACTTCAGCAGGGCCTGGTTGGCATCCGCGCCAAGGTCGCGCGCCCATACGACGCGCGAAGCGTCGATATCGGCGTCGTTATAAATCCACTGGAAAAGGTTGTTCGGATCGTTCTTCGGTTTCACAATGGCCAGGTGGTGGCCGCCCATTTTTCCGAGCATGGCGAGGATGCGGGCCTTGTCCGGATTTCCAGGCTGGACACAACACCAGGACTGAAAGTTCACCGTTTGCGTGAAGGGCAGATGCGTCTGCTCGAGGCCGATCCGGACGCCTAAGACGAGCACCATGATCGCGGGCGCCGCCAGTGCGAATTGAACCCCGTGACGGCGCGCGCACAATCGTCGGAAGCATGCCACGAGTAGGGCCAGGAAACATCCGGTAGCCGCGGCCGCGTAGTGGGGCGAACTGCCGGTCTCGATCAGCGTCGCAAGCAGCGTGAGACCGCCGATGAGCATGAGGAGGCGCAGGCGTCCGCTTCGCCAGACCGCCGCCAGCATGATTAGTGGAATGGAGAGCGCGGGCCCGATATAGAATCGCCAGGTTTCCTGGGCTTTGAGGGTGCTGTGCTTGAGCAGGCCCAGGATCGAATCATTGCGATTGTGCGCGTCGAGCTCGTAGTCGTAGTATCGCTTGAGCTCCGGGTTGTGAAATGTCACCGCGTGCGGATGGTACCAAGGCAGCGTCATCGGCCATCCATAAGTGGCTTGGTTGATGGCGTAGGGCGGCGTCAGCGCGTCCCCGGTAACGGCCTTACAATACACAAGTAGCGCGGCCAAGGCGATCACGATGACGCCGACCGCCGGCAGCGCGGACCAGAAGGGAACGCGGCGGGACAGGAGAGTAATCGTGATCGCCGCCACCGCTGGAATCGACAAAGCCAAACCTTCGAACGGCCGCGCGTACCCGACGATGGAGATCCCGAGTCCGAATAGCAATGATGTGATGACGACGGGCTTCCTCAGCAATCTGGGATAAGCGCCGAGCGCCAGCGCTCCTCCAAGCGCGGCCAAGCAGCCTCCGTAGTAACCGTTCACCCAGTAACTCGCGACTCCGAAGCGCAGGACCGCCAGCAGGCTCCCGAACAGAGCCCAAGCGGGTGGGAGCCAGCCTTGGAGCATCCAGCATATGGCCGCGCACATGGCCGCGCAGAGTACCCAAGCCGCGATCCACGGATTTCCGGCCAGTTCTCCCAGCGCGAGCACCGCGCCCTGTCCGGGGAGATAGTCGGAATTGTAGGTCGGACTCTGGATGATGTGGAGGCTTTCGAAATGCACCCACAACGGATGTGTCGGATTTGTCAGGCGGCCGTGGGACACAGTATCGGAGATCAGAAGGTGGCTGAATTCGTCGCTGACCGCCGGCTTCGGGATCGGCAGAAACGGCAGCAGCGCGGCGCGCAACGCCAGTTCCAGGATGAAAACGCTCAGGACCGCACTCTTTTTTCGATTGGCGAACCCCATCCATCGGCGCCACGCATCGCGGATCGAAACCTCGGGAACCCAACCGCGCCACACGCACACCAGGACCATGGAAACCAAGACGGTTTCGAGCAAATTCAAATCGAAGTAGAGGCCGTATCCGATTCCGGAAATCAGATACAGAAAGAACTCAAGCATGCGGAAGGTTTTCGCCAAAGCGTAGCACATCGCCGAGCGCCCGTACTCGCTGTATGCTGGAGGCATG
This sequence comes from Bryobacteraceae bacterium, assembly GCA_050012195.1. Classification (GTDB taxonomy): domain Bacteria; phylum Acidobacteriota; class Terriglobia; order Bryobacterales; family Bryobacteraceae; genus Palsa-89. Next base: position 4,392 of record JBEKHQ010000342.1, read on the forward strand.
CGATTTCCCCGTGTGCTTCCCGTGCGGCAGCATTTCCCGGACCGAGCCATCCGCGATATCCCGGGCGAAGCGAAACTCCAACTCGCTCGTCCCGGATGGGCCCTGAAACCGGGCGCCAAGGTTGCGCTGGGCGTCGGCAGCCGCGGCATCGCGAATATCGCGACCATCGTGCGCTCGGTGGTGGACTATTGGAAGTCGCGCCGTTGCCTCCCGTTCATCTTTCCGGCCATGG
>JBEKHQ010000343.1:0-4622 GCA_050012195.1 Bryobacteraceae bacterium
GACCAGGAACAAGAAGAGGGAAGATTGCGGATGCCGATCTCTCGCCGAGATCAGCAATCCATCGCTCCTCCGCCCATCGATCGTGAAATCACAGTCGCCGAAGGCATCACCGTTAAGGAGCTTTCCGAGAAGCTGGGCATCAAGGCCAACCTGGTGATCAAGAAGCTGGTGGAAAAGAAAATCTTCGCCACCATCAATCAGAACCTGGACACCAAGATGGCCGAGGATATCGCCCGCGAGTTCGGCGCCTCCACTAACAAGGTCAGCTACGAAGAGGAAAATACACAAGAGATCGAACTTACCGAAGAGTCTTCCGATCGCGTGCGGCGCGCCCCGGTGGTCACCATCATGGGCCACGTCGATCATGGAAAGACCTCGCTGCTGGACGCCATCCGCGTCACCGACGTAGCCGATCACGAGGCCGGCGGCATCACCCAGCACATCGGCGCTTATCACATCGAGAAGAACGGCCGGAAGATCGTTTTCATCGACACTCCCGGCCACGAGGCTTTTACGCGAATGCGCGCGCGCGGCGCCAAGATCACCGACATCGTGGTCCTGGTGGTCGCCGCCGACGATGGCGTCATGCCGCAGACGCTCGAAGCCATCGATCACGCCAAGGCCGCCGGCGTCCCCATCATCGTGGCCATCAACAAAATCGATAAAGGCGACGCGCAGCCCGAGCGCGTCAAGCAGCAACTGGCCGACCGGGGGCTGCTGGCCGAGGATTGGGGCGGCGATACCGTCATGGTTCCGGTGTCCGCCAGGGCCAAGACGAACCTGGATCTGCTTCTGGAGATGATCCTGCTGGTGGCCGATCTGCAGGATCTCAAAGCCAACCCCGATCGCCCGGCCGTCGGCACCGTGCTCGAAGCTCAGCTCGATCGCGGGCGCGGACCGGTGGCCACCGTCATCGTCCGCAACGGAACGCTGCACGTCGGCGATTCCTTTATTTGCGGCTCCGTCTTCAGCAAAGTGCGCGCCATGTTCGACGACCGCGGCCAGCCCTTGCGCGAGGCCGAGCCATCCATGCCCGTGGAAGTTCTCGGTCTGGATGCCCTGCCCGAAGTCGGAGACACTTTCCAGGTGGTCACCGATACCGCCAAAGCGAAACAGATCGTCATCTATCGCGAATCGAAGGCCCGCGATGCCGCCATGGCCAAGACCAAGCGCATCACGCTGGAGCAGTTGCATCAGCAATTGAAGGAAGGCGAGGTCAAGGAGCTCAACATCATCTTGAAGACCGATGTCAGCGGCACCGCCGAAGTCCTCAGCGATATGATGCAAAAGCTCTCGAACGAAAAAGTCCGCATCCGGGTGCTGCACGCCGGCGTCGGCGCCATCAACGAAAGCGACGTGTTGCTGGCCTCCACTTCCAACGCCATCATCGTCGGGTTTAACGTTCGGCCGGAGAGAAGCGCCCTGGCGGTGGCCGAGCAGGAGAAGGTCGACATCCGCCTGCACACCATCATCTATGAGCTTACCGACGAGTTGAAGCGCGCCATGACCGGAATGCTCGAGCCGGTTTTCAAGGAAGTCTATCTGGGCCGGGCCGAGGTGCGCGAAGTGTTCCGCATCAGCAAGGTAGGCAATGTCGCCGGCTGCATGGTGATCGACGGCTCCATTCGTCGCGATAGCGAGACCCGCGTGCTGCGCGACAACGTGGTGGTTTTCACCGGCAAGATCGAGTCGCTGCGCCGCTTCAAGAACGACGCCAGCGAAGTCAAGAGCGGTTTCGAATGCGGCGTGACCGTGAGAAATTTCGCCGACATCAAACCCGGCGACATCATCGAAGCCTTCGCCACCGAGCGAGTGGCGGCAGAGGCGCTGGCGTGACGCCCCTATGCCGACCGTCGGCGTACTAACGCTCGAACTTCACCTCGATGACTCGCACTCCCTCAAGGACAAGCGCCACACCGTAAAGGGCCTCAAGGACCGGCTCCGCAACAAATTCAACGTGGCCGTCGCCGAGATCGACTATCAGGATCTCTGGCAGCGCGCGCTCATCTCCGCCGTCACGGTTTCGAGCGACCATATGCGCGCCGAGCAGACCTTGCAATCCGTGGAACGGGAAGCCGCGTCCATTCTGGGCGGCCTCTTGGTGGCTACCACCCTCGAGTGGATTGAATGACAGCGTGGATTGAATGACCGATCATCGCACCGAACGGATATCCGAGGCGCTGCGCGAGGAGCTCAGCGAGCTGGTGAGTTATGAGCTGACCGATCCGCGCGTCGCGCTCGCCACTGTCACCGACGTTCAAGTGTCGCCCGACAAGAAGCACGCCTTTGTGCGGATCGGCATCCCTTCCGACGCCGACAAGCAGCAAACATTGGCCGCTCTGGAGCATGCCCGCACCTTCCTGCGCAAGGAATTGGCGTTCCGGCTGGGGCTGTTCCGCGTCCCCGAGCTGCACTTTGAGACCGATATCGCCACCGACCTCGGCGGCCGGATGGATTACCTGCTCAAGCGCGTGAAGAAGGGCCGTCCCCGGGAATGAAGCGGACAACGGCGTGAGGTAAACTATGTACGGGATGGAAGTCGAAAAGACAATGCAGTTCTTGATCGAAAGCGCCCCGCAGCACGACGCCCGGTTGGCCGAGATCGAAACGAACAATGTCCTCATCCAACGAGCCGTCTTCGGGAAACTCAGATCGAAACCGATCGAAGACTGCGGGAGACCGACCGAAGACTCCGGGAGTTGGGCGAGGTCATCGACCGCCGCATCGGCCAATTAGTCGTCGCCGTCGGCCAACTCGCCGAGCAACGCCCCAACGCCGGCTGATCCGTTTCTGTTTTCTATCATACAGATCCATAGCCGACTCACCCCCGCCCGAGCCAAAAGTCGGCCCGCGAGCAGTAATTAGACCCAAACCTATTGACACTGGGCCGTCGTCCAAGCCCTACTATAATTAGGGGCTTAGTGGCGGAGGTTCTTCGCTTGGCCTAAGACCGAAAAAAAAACGGATACTGATGCGAATGGCTTCAATGAACAGTCGATTCCTAGATGCCTGCCGCCGCCGGCCGACCGATGTACGGCCCGTGTGGTTTATGCGGCAGGCCGGACGTTACATGAAACAATACCGGGATATCCGCGCCAAGGCCGGTATCCTGGACATCTGCAAGCGGCCCGATCTCGCCGCCCAGGTCACCTTGCAACCCGTTGAGATCCTGGATGTCGACGCCGCGATCATCTTCGCCGACCTGCTTCTTCCGGTTGAGCCGATGGGCCTCAAACTGAAGTATGTCAGCGGTGAGGGCCCCGCCATCAACAACCCCGTCCGAACCTCGGACGACGTCGATTCGCTATCGATCTCTAATACCGACGACCTCGGCTATGTGGGCGAAGCCATCCAGGGGGTGGTCCGCCAGCTCGCCGGGCGCGTCCCGGTGATCGGATTCGTCGGCGCGCCTTTTACGCTCGCCAGTTACATGATCGAGGGCGGACCCTCCCGTAACTTCATCCGGACCAAGCAGATGATGTACCAGGACGAGACGCTGTGGCGCCGCCTGATGGGCAAGCTGGTGGACGTCCTGGGTCCGTTCGCCCTCGCTCAGGTTACCGCCGGCGCCCGCGCCATCCAGGTTTTCGATAGCTGGGTGGGCGCGCTCGGGCCGGACGACTATGTGCGCTACGTTGCGCCCTATTCGCGAGCGCTGATTGAGCGTATTCGCACAGCCAGCGTTCCTGTGATCCACTTCGGTACCGGCGCCGCGGGCTTTTTCCGCGAGTTGCACGCTGCGGGTGGCGACGTCATGGGCGTCGACTGGCGCGTTAATATCGATCAGGCCTGGATGGACATCAGTTATCGTTCCGCCGTTCAGGGTAATCTCGACCCGGCGGTACTATTCGCGCCGTTGCCCGAGCTTAAATTGCGTATTCACGAGCTTTTAAAGCGCACCGGTACTCGGCCGGGTCACATCTTCAACCTGGGACACGGCATTTTACCCGAGACTCCCGTTGACCATGTCCGCGCGGCCGTGGAGTACGTCCGGGAGTTCAAGATGCAGTAGTTTTTGGTCCTCAACGTGCGCGAAGGCTTGCTATGACCCACAAGGTTTTGATCGTTGGAGGAGGGATCTCGGGGCTATCGGCCGCCTATTATCTCTCCAAAGCTGGAATCCGGCCGACTCTGATTGAGAAAGCTCCGCAACCGGGCGGCGTGATCCAAACCAGCGTTCAACAGGGCTGCGTCCTCGAGGCTGGTCCCGACGGCTTTATGGCCGCAAAACCGTGGGCCATGGACCTCATTCGCGAAGTCGGTTTGGCGGACCAGATCATCGGCTCCAACGACCATTCCCGCGTCACCTACATCATCAAGAAGGGAAAATTGGTGCCGCTCCCCGACGGGTTGATGATGATGGTCCCCACCAAAATCATGCCGCTGGTCGCCACCAGCTTGTTCAGTTGGCCCGCCAAGATCCGCATGGGGTTCGATCTTTTTCGACGCCCCAAAGGCCCGCAGCCGGATCGCTCGGTCTACGATTTCCTGATGGACCACTACGGCCGCGAATGCATCGACTATCTGGCCGAGCCTCTGCTCGCCGGCGTATACGGCGGCGACCCTAAGCAAATGAGCGTCAACAGCGTGCTCAGTCGCTTTGCCGAGATCGAAGCCAAATA
>JBEKHQ010000344.1:0-5247 GCA_050012195.1 Bryobacteraceae bacterium
TCCACCGAAGACGGTGTAGTCCCAAGTCAACGGTGCGGGTTCCACCCATTGCGGCGGCCCTTGCGCGCCGGCATATTCGATGACGATGCCCGCGCCCGCCCCGCGCATGCGGTTATCCTCTTCGCCCAAAATCCAGACGCCCGGCGTGTTCATCTCGACGATGGCGTCCACTCGCTCGCCCGGCGCCACTTCCACCACCGGAACGTTGGCGTTCACCGCCACCGGATTCCCATCCAGCGCGACGACGTGGAAGAAATGTCCCGCCAGCGCGACGCGATGTTGCGTGGTCGCGCTCGCGTTCAAGATCCGAAAAAGTACGCGCTGTCCATTCCGCACGCGAACCGGCTCGCCCGCGCCCAGCACCCTGTCGTTGATGGTAAACACCTTGAAATCGATATCCATCTCCTTGTCGGCCGAGAAGAATGGATCCCACTCATGGAGAATCACCGGCACTTCCAAGTCGTAGCGGGCCGGATTCTCGCGAGGCTCCACGACCACCATGCCGAATTGCCCGGAGTACAGGCCTCGTTTCAGATTGTGGCCGGCGGTGGCGTGGGTATGATACCAGCGCGTTCCGACGGGTTGCGGCGTGAACACGTATCTTCGACGGTCGCGGCCTTGCACCATGGGACGTCCGGAGGGATGAAGAATCCGTGCCAGTGCACCATTTCGGGTTCGTAGGTCTCGTTGACGACATCCACCGCCACGGTCTTGCCTTCCGTCATCCGCAGAAGCGGGCCGGGAGCCTGTCCGTTGTAGACCCTGGTTTTCACCGCCAGTTTCGGCCCGAGTTCGAGGTCGATTTCCGAGATACGCACTGTGATGTCGGCCGGCGTGGCCGGGATTGCGCGAAAGGACTGCGCCGCCCCAAGAGCGGCCGCGGAAAGGAGCGACGCGCCGAGCGAAACCATCCGCCGGCGTGTGAGTTGCGAATCTATCGATAAATTAGAGTCCATTTTACGGTGAGTAACCGCTCGTCCATTGAGCGGCGCGCGACGGGGCTAATCGAGAAACGGATGAAGGATTATTGTAGCTGAAGTGGCTACGCCGTGGCGCGAATCCACTCAACCGTCTTGGACGCCAGCCGGTCCAGCCCCAGCACCGCCAACTCCAGATGTTCTTCCTTCGTATCCTCGATTTTGTTGTGACTGATGCCCTGAAGCGATTGTACGAACATCATCACCGTCGGGATGCCCGCGCGCGATACTTCCGCGGCATCGTGCAGTGGACCCGAAGGTAGCCGATGTGCGCGGCCGGCAGTCTCCTTGACCGCCAGTTCGCATAGCTCGATCAGCGCGGGATGAAATTTCAGCGGCTCGATATTCCAGATCCGCGACCACTCCACCGTGCATTTTTCCTCGCGCGCGAAGCGCTCACTTACTTCTCGAGCCTCGCGATACATGGCGGCCAGCACATCGGCGTCCAAGTCGCGCTGATCGAGCGCCGCTTCGCATCGGCCCACCACCGCGGTCACGATACCGGGGAACGTTTTCAAGCTGCCGATGGTGCAAACCGCGTCGGGATGTTTGCCGGCGATGGAACGGATTTCGAGCGCGAGCTTCGCTGCGGCGGCGAGGGCGTCTCTGCGAGCCTTCATCGGCGTCGAACCCGAATGCGCTTCCTGTCCGTGGAATGTGATGGCGTGCCGTTCCACGCCCTTGGTTCCCAGCACCACTCCCAGAGGCAGCCCCAGGCTTTCGAGCACGGGTCCCTGTTCGATGTGAAGTTCCAAATAGGCGGCGGCGTTTTTCCGCTCCGCGGGCGCTTCGACGAATCGGTCGATCTCCACGCCGCATCGCCGCAGCGCGTCTTCCAGGCGGATGCCGTCCTTGTCGGTGCGTTTCCGGTCCACTTCGATCGCATGCGTTCCGGCGAAGGCCGACGATCCGAGCAGGCTGCGGCCGAAACGGGCGCCCTCCTCGTCGGCGAAATCCACTAGCCGGATGGTCACGGGCGGACGGCCGTTGAACTCGCCCGCAAAGCGCCGCAGTACCTCCAGCCCGGCCATCTCGCCCAGAGCGCCATCCAGCCAGCCGCCATTCGGCACCGAATCGAGATGGCTGCCGATCAGCAACGCTTTCTCCGACTCGCCCTGCAGCGTCACCCAGCGATTGCCTGCCGAGTCGATGTGATGCTCCACCGGCAAGCCCGCGAGCTTGGACTCGAACCAGTCCCGAGCCTTCATCCATGTGCCGGTCCAAGCGACGCGCTGCGCCCCGTTTTCGTCCGCAGTCAGTGCGCGCAGTTCTTTCAACTCCGCGATGGTTCTTTTAGGATTGATGCTCATATTAGTGGAAATACTTCTCGTACCACTGGATGGAACGGTCCGTCCAATCGATCACGTGCCTCGGTTCTCGCAAGCCGTGCCCCTCGCGCGGATATCGGACCATCACCGCATCCACGCCCACGTCTCTCAGAGCGATGTAGAACTGCTCGTCCTCGGCGATCGGCACGTCATTGTCGTTTTCTCCGTGGACTAGCAGGCACGGCGTATGCGCGTTCGCGACGTGCTTGAGAGCCGAGCGTTCCCACAGCACGTCCATCAGATTTCCCTGGTGCGGGAACGCGCCCCACTCCATTTGCTCGTACTGGTTGTAATAGGTCATGTAGTTGTAGCTGATCAGATTGCTGATCGCCGCCGTGGGAACGGCCGCTTTAAACATGTTGGTCTGCGTGATGATCCAGTCGCTCAATTGCCCGCCGTAGCTGGTGCCTTCGATGCCGAGGCGATCGCGATCGATCCAGAGATTGCGCCGCAGAGCCGCGCTCACGCCGTATAGAACATCCTGCGCTTCGTTTCCGTTCTGATCGCCATAGACGGCGTCCGTGAATTTCTGGCCGTAGCCGGTAGAGCCTCGATAGTTCACCATCAGCGTAGCCCAGCCGCGCGAAGCATACACCTGGTTCCGGAAACTGAACGCCGCTCCTTGCTGTCCGTGCGGTCCGCCATGGATGTTCACGATCATCGGATATTTCTGGTCCGCCCGAAAGCCCGCAGGATAAGTGAGAAAAGCTTCCACCGTCCACAGATTGTCGTTGCTGATGAAGGTAAACGATTCCACCGGCTCCACGGTCTTACTCGCAAACACTTCGCGATTCAAGTCGGTGAGCTTCGTCGCGGGCTGGTCGCCCGTCTTCAGATACAGCTCGGCTGCGTCGTTCGGCGACGTGAACGTATATGCGATCTGGTTTCCGTGCGCCGACCAGGACCCGACGCTTCCGCGTTCGTTCACCACCGCTGTCGCCGCTCCGCCCGATACGGGCATCCGATACAGCTTCACATCGCCTCGCTCCTGAACCGTGAACAACACCGAGCGGCTGTCGTCGGCCCACGCGGCCTCGCCTTGCCGATTATCGATGCCGCCCGTCAGTTCGCGCCGATTCTTGCCGTCGGCGTCGATCAGCCAGATATGGTTGTCCTCCATCGTGGTTTCCAGATCGGTAAGTCCTCGCTTGGTGGCTTCATAGACGATGGTCTTTCCGTCCGGCGACCAGCGCGGGCGATATTCCGCGTTCTCGGTGGCGGTGAGTCTGCGCATTTCGCCGGTGGCGGCGTCGAGCGTCAGCAGATCGTAGTTGAAAAACTGGTCCTCGTTCGGCTCGCGATTGGAAACGAACGCGATCTCTTTGCCGTTGGGCGACCAATCAATGGAATGCTCGTAGTGCGTGCCCTTAGTAAGCTGCCGCGACACTCCGGTCGCCGCATCGACGACGAATATATGGAGCCGCTTGTTGTCGTTGAAATGCGAATTGCCTTCCGACGCCGTCGGCTTGTAGAGATAGCGCGTGATCACGATCGGGTCGCCCGTGGCGTCGGCGGTCTCGGGCCCGGGTTGCGCGGAGACATACGCGATTCGCGCGGAGTCCGGCGCCCAGGCCACCGTCTTGCCGGTGGTCGGCAGCGGCGCGTTGGTGCCGTCCAGCGCGGCCAAGAATTTCTTGCCGCTTCCGTCGGCATGCGCCACGATGAGCCCCGACTTGTCGCCCAGCGTGCCTGAATAGGCGATCCATTTTCCGTCCGGGGACCATTCCGGATCGCCCGACGGCTCCTTGCCGGCGCTCAGGCAGATGGACGTTCGATCGGCCAGCGTCATGATCCAGAGCTGACCCACGGGCCGCCGCGGCACGTCGTTCATTGTGATCGTGTAGGCGATGCGCGAGCCGTCGGGTGAAAACTGAACACTCCCGACGGAGCGCAGTTTCGCCAGATCCGCGGACTGAAAGCCGCCCGCGAAACACCCAGCCGCGCACCCGGCCAGCAGCAGAATTCTTGTGTACATGGGAGCCAACATAGCAGATAGCGGCTCGTCGGCAAAGTGCGCGGATCTACTCCGTCGCCTTGCTTCCGAAGCGTCGAAACGCCATGTACACGGGGACGCCCAGCACAACTATGACCAGCCCCGGAATCGTCGTTGAAGCGCGGTACGCGAAAAGCATTGTCAGGATAGTTGCGGCGCCGAGGATGTACAGCGCCGGCACCACAGGATATCCGAACGCTCGATACGGCCGCTCCGCATTGGGCAGGCGGCGCCGCAGGACGAAGACGCTCGCGATCGTGAGTATGTAGAAAATCAGCGCGGCCGAGATGACGTAGTCCAGCAGGTTGCTGTAGAGGTTGCCATAGGCGCCGGTGGCCGGATCATAGGTGCGGACCAGCATCAGAAACCCCGTCCACACGCCTTGCATCACCAAGGAAGCGGCGGGCACGTGATTACGATTCACGGTGGCCGCGCGGCGGAAGAAAAGTCCATGCCGCGCCATCGCGAAGTAAGCGCGCGCGCCTGACAACAGTAAGCCGTTAATGCAGCCGAACGCCGAGATCATAATGGCGATGGCCATCATCGCCGCGCCGAGGCGGGGAAATATGGCTTCCAACATCGCGCCCGCCACTCGATCCGATGGGGCATGCTGCACTTGCTCGATGGGTAACACCACCAGGTAGGCGACGTTGGCCATGACATACAGGGCGATCACGATGAAGGTGCCGAGCGCCAGCGACAGCGGAACGTTGCGCCTCGGCTCCCGAACTTCGCCCGCCGTGAAAGTGATGTTGTTCCACGCGTCCGCCGAAAATAGCGATCCCACTTGCGAAACACCCAGCGCGATGAACAATCCGAAACCGGTGGCGGCGGTAAGTCCTGGAACGATGGGAGTCTCGCCATGCGCGGTCCACGCTTGCGCGAAGTGAGCGCGGACGGCGTCCCAATGCCAACCGAGCGTAAACCCTAACCCGATGACACCCAGCAG
>JBEKHQ010000345.1:0-4620 GCA_050012195.1 Bryobacteraceae bacterium
CGTATCGTCTCGGAGGATCGTCCAAGTGCGGATAGTTCGGGGGTGTTTGATACTGTGCGCGCTAGTGTTGACGCTTAGCGCGACCACCAGTCTTTATGACAACTTGTCGGCGACGGTTTCCGATTTTTATTCGGCGACGGAAGATGGTCCGCTCTACGCTTCGTTTTCAACTGGGGGGACGACCTTCAGCCTAACCGACGTTCAGATTTTGCTAGTGAACGGCACTGACCTCGACTTTGCGGTGCCGCGAACTTCGAAGGTGCGCCCCCATCATAAGAGCGGCGCATCGCGACGGGCAACGCGTCCTAGTCTGCGAGTGCGCCCCGAGGACGGATCCGGGGGATCGATCACGGTGGCGTTGTATAGCGACAACGACACTTCTCCCAGCGGCCTGCTTACGGTGATCGGCACACTGCCCGACTCGTCGCTGCCGACCAGCTCCAGCGGCGGGGCGGTCGACTTTCCGCTTGGCACGGCTTACCCGTTGGCCGCCAACACACGTTACTGGATTGGTCTCTCCACTAGCAACGACAGCGTGGCGGACTGGCTAGAGACAAATGTAACCACGGGCACGGGCGTGGCTGGCGAATTTCTTTTCGCGGATGATGACGTTTTCCCAAATACTCCTGAAAACGAACCACTGATCATGCAGGTAAACGGCAACGCCAACGGTTCCATCAGCCCTACGCCGGCGCCTCCCACGCTGGTTCTGGGCCTGCTCGGAATCGCGTGCCTGGGTCTGTATTTTGCTCGGCGCCGGTTCGCGACGCGTCCGGCGGCATAAGCGCTTCGCCGTCATCCATGGCTTAATGGAGGCATGGACCTGCATGCGATCCGGCTCGAGATCCCGGCGGATGGAAACATCATCGTCGGGCACAGCCATTTCATCAAGACGGTGGAGGACATTTATGAAGCCATCGTCAATACCGTGCCGCAGATGAAATTCGGCATTGCGTTCAACGAAGCTTCGGGCGCTTGCCTGACGCGCGTCGACGGCAACGACGACGAATTGAAAGCGCTGGCGGCGCGCAACGCAACGGCGGTGGGGGCTGGGCACATGTTTGTGGTGGCGCTGCGCGGCGGGTTTCCTATCAACATTAAGAACCGCATCATCGAGACGCCCGAGGTCTGTAGCATTTTTTGCGCGACGGCGAATCCGGTGGAGGTGATTGTGGCCGAAACCGAGCAGGGCCGCGGGGTGCTGGGCGTGATCGACGGATCGTCGCCGAAGGGCCTGGAGACCGGCGCGGATGCGGAGTGGCGGCGCGATTTCCTGCGCAAGATCGGGTATAAGAGGTAACGGGGAACATGGCAAATCCGAGAGTCATTCATGGAATGGAAGAGCTGCGGTCGTTGATCGGGCAGGAGGCGGGCGTCAGCGATTGGGTGTCGGTGACGCAGGAGATGATCAACCGGTTCGCGGAGTTGAGCGGCGACGATCAATGGATTCACGTGGACGTGGAGCGAGCGCGGAAAGAGACGCCTTTCGGAACCACCATCGCGCACGGATTTCTGACAGTGTCGTTGCTGAGCCAGTTATCACGGCAGGCGGTGGATGTGCGCGGCGATTTCAAGATGCGGATCAACTACGGTTTCAACCGGCTCCGATTCGTATCGCCGGTGCCGGCCGGATCGCGGGTTCGCGCGCGGTTTACGCCTCAGAAGGTCACCGACAACGAAGTCACGTGGCTGGTCACTGTGGAAGTAGAGGGCCAGCAGAAGCCCGCGCTGGTAGCGGAGTGGTTGGGACGGTTCTACTAGGATGGTGGCCTGCCTCATCCGGGATCAGCGTGTGGACCAGGGCGTAGGAACACAATGGCAGCAGCGCAAATGCAAAGCAGACCGGTTTGAAGCCGTACTTTTGAATGATCCAAGCGAGCGGGCTGGAGATGACCAGTTGCATCGCGCCGTACGCGAAGATCAAAGCTCCCACGCCGAAGGCCGATCGTTCCGCGCCGTAGATATCGATGGGCAGCGTGTAGTGATTCGTGCTCCAGGCCGCGACGAGGAAGAAGCTCGCCGACATTCCGGCGGTGGCGAGAGCGGGCGTTTTGAGATAGGGGATGAACATGGTTCCGGCCAGCAGAACCGCCGCGAACATGCAGGCGCGTTTGCGCGACGCCACCGGGGTCAGGCCCATTCGGATCAATCGCCAGGAAATGAAGCCGCCAGCCATCGCGCCGAAATAGCCGGAGATCGGGACGATCCAGGTGTAGCCGGCGGTCTGAGCGGGGGTCAGGTGGTGCATGCGAACCAGGTATCGCGGCGGCCAGTTGGTCCAGAGGCTGTAGACGGTCATGGCCAGAAAATTCCCGCCGATCAACGCCCACAGCTTGGGATCGCGCAGCAGGCCAAAAGAGTGTTGGTGCACACGCGTGGAGGAGATCGGCGAGGCGACTGGAGGGACTAGACGCGACGTGAGCAACCACACTGGAATCCACGCGAGACTCAGAACGGCGACGGCGTAGAAGGTCCAGCGCCAGTCGTAACGATAAGCGAAGAACACCGCGAATCCCGGGGCGAGGCCGGCGCCCAGGCTCAAGCCCAGTTGGCCCATGGCGCTGCCCACCGCTTGTTCCTTGGGGAAGAGATACAGGCTCACCGCTTTTCCGACGGCGGAAACGCCGCTGGCTTCCGCCGCGCCGAGCAGGATGCGCCACAGCAGACGCTGATGCACGCTGTGCGACATGCCGGTGCCGAAGCTGGCCATTGCCCACACGGCGACCGCGATGGTTGCGCCGCGATTGAGCCCCACGCGATCGATGAACCATCCGACGAAGAGCGCGCTCACGGCGTAAGCTATCGAGAAGAACGAGAGCAGCAGACCGTAGTCTGACGGTGTGAATGCGAACTGGTGCAGCGTGGGCCAGATCTCGGCCATGGTGGCGAGCACCTGGCGGTCCAGGTAATTGAGGACGGCGGAGAAAACGAAGATCGTGATCGCGACCCAGCGGGTGGGGAAGGCCGAACGCACTGCAGTGATTGTAGCAGCGCCCCAGCGCCAGAGGCCTGGTGGCAGAAGTCTCTCTGCAGCCCGAACAGGACAAGCTAAAGCATGTCCCACACTGTCCATCAAGCACCCACAAGGCTTGTGGGACATGCTTCAGCTTGTCCACAACTTCTGCCACAGGCTGCCAGAGGCGCTTCAGGAGTTACTTCACGAAACTACGTTTGCAGTTGAGCCAAACGGGCTTCCAGAACTTCGAGAACCTTGGCCGCGCCCGCCGTTCCGTCGAGCGGAAGGCGGAGCACCCCGGCGGGCGTGAACTGCGCGCCCTCGGTGTTGGTGACCAGATTCGTCAGGCGGTTAGGATCGATGCGGGCGTCCATGTGAAATTTAACGTTGAGCGCGCCTTGGCGGCGATCGATGGCCTCGATGCCGAGTTTTTGCGCGGCGCTCTTGAGCACCGAGAATTTGAGAAGGCTGCGCAAGGCGTCGGGCGCGGGGCCGTAGCGGTCTTCGAGTTCAGCCAGCAACTCCGCGGCTGCTTCGGCCGTGGCGGCGTCGGCGATGCGCTTGTAGGCGCGCAGACGCTGTTGTTCATCGGCGATGTATTCGGATGGAATGCGGATGTCCAGGCCGAGGTTGAGCGTCGAGTGGATTTCGAGCGGCACTTCTTCGCCCTTTAACTCGTGCACGGTTTCTTCGAGCAGCTTCACGTACATGTCAAAGCCGACCGAGCCGATGTGGCCATGCTGCTCGCCGCCTAGAATATTGCCGGCGCCGCGCAGTTCGAGATCGAGCGCCGCGATTTTGAATCCGGCGCCCAGGTCGCTGAACTCCTTGAGCGCGGCCAGACGTTTGCGGGCGATCTCGCTCAGTTCGGTGTCGGCGGGCACCATCAGATAAGCGTAGGCGCGGCGATTGGAGCGTCCCACGCGCCCGCGGAGCTGATACAACTCGGAGAGGCCGTAGCGCTCGGCGTGCTCGATGAGCATGGTGTTGGCGAGCGGGATGTCGAGGCCATTTTCGGCGATGGTGGTGCAGACGAACACATCGAACTCGTGGCGCATGAAGCCGAGCACGGCGCGTTCCAGCTCGGCTTCGCCCATTTGGCCGTGGCCGATTCCGAGGCGGCAGTTGGGCAGCAATTCCTGGATGGACGCGGCGCGCGCGACTATGCTGTCCACGCGGTTGTGGATGAAGTAGACTTGGCCGCCGCGCGCCAGCTCTTGCTCGATGGCGGTGCGGATCAATTGGGGATCGAAGTGCGCCACCACGGTGTTGATGGACAAGCGATCCTTGGGCGGCGTCTCGATGACGGACATGTCGCGCAGACCGAGCAGCGACATGTGCAGCGTGCGCGGGATGGGCGTGGCGGACATGGTGAGCACGTCGACGTTGTGTTTGATCTGCTTGATGCGCTCTTTGTGGCGCACGCCGAAGCGCTGTTCTTCGTCCACCACCAGGAGGCCCAAGTCGTGGAACTGAACGTCTTTCGAGAGCAGGCGATGAGTTCCGATAACAATGTCCACTTTTCCGTCGGCGAGACCGGCGATCACTTCCGCGATTTCCTTCTTGTCGCGGAAGCGGCTGAGCATCTCGACGCGGGCGGGGAAGGCGGCGAAGCGGCGCTTGAAGGTTTCGAAATGCTGGTAAGCGAGCACGGTGGTGGGAGC
>JBEKHQ010000346.1:0-4613 GCA_050012195.1 Bryobacteraceae bacterium
CAGCCATGGGTGGCCGCTGACGAAAATTTGCTGGACTTGGGCGCCGGCTACGGCGACTTCTCTCGCGAGGTTCGGGCTGCCCGCAAATGGGCGCTCGAACAGAACGGCGAACTCGTCAAATACTGGTCCGATTCCGTTACGCCGTTGATCCAGTCCGCCTGCGATTCGTGGCCCCTCGCGGCCGGCAATCTGAGTACCATTCTCGCGTCCAACTTCTTCGAACACTTTACGCTCGAACAGGGGGTCGAGATACTGGCCGAGGCGCGTCGCGCGCTCCGATCGGGCGGTCGGCTGATCATCATCCAACCGAATTTCCGCCTGGAACCGCGCCGCTATTTCGACGACTACACGCATCGCACCGCCTACACCGACAACGGGTTTCGCGACCTCCTGGTGGCGTCGGGCTGGAAGATCCGTCACTCGGAGCCGCGTTTTCTGCCTTTCAGCATGAAGTCCAGGCTGCCTACCGCGGAGTGGCTGGTGCGGCTCTATCTGGCCCTGCCGTTCCGGCCTTTCGCCGGCCAATTCCTGGTGGTGGCCGAAAAGCCCTAGCCGGCGGCCGCGGCAGAAGTCTCTCGGCACGCCCGAACAGGACAAGCTTAAAGCATGTCCCACACTGTCTCAAGCATTTAACAAGGCTTGTGGGACATGCTTCAGCTTGTCCAAGACTTCTGCCACAGCCCTAGCCGGCCGCTCCGCTCAAGTGAATCGGCCAAAACGCCGATAAAACGGTCGTAGACATGTGGCGCGGAAAAAAGGTCGCGGTCATCTTTCCAACCTTCAACGAGAAGGACTCCATCCGTTCAGCCACCTTGGATCACTTCGCCACTGGCCTCGCCGACGAAGTGATCGTCGTTAACAACAATGCCGCTCCGGGAACAACGGAGGAATTAGCCGGTACCGGAGCGCGCGAGATCTTCGAGCCGCGGCAAGGCTACGGACATGCGTTGCTGCGGGGCATCGACGAGTGCGGCGCGGACCTGATCGTCCTCTCCGAACCGGACGGCACCTTCAGCGGGCACGATCTGATCAAGCTGCTGGCCTATTCCGACGACGTCCCGGTAGTGTTCGGCACCCGCACCACGCGAGAGTTCATCTGGGCCGGCGCCAACATGGGGTGGTTTCTACGCTGGGGAAATTTCGCAGTCGCCAAGATGACCGAATTTCTATTCAATACGACGCTCCTCACCGACATGGGATGCACGCTGCGGCTCTTCCGGCGCGAAGCGCTCGATCTCATCCGGCCGCGCCTGACCATCGGCGGCTCGCACTTTGGTCCGCAGTTGCTGCTCGAAGTGATCGCGCACGGAATCCCATTCGTCGAGATCCCGGTGAACTATCGAACTCGCGTGGGCGTGTCCTCGGTCACCGGCGACATCCGAAAAGCGGTCCGGCTGGGGCTGCGGATGATCGCGCTGGTGCTGGAGTATCGAGTAAAGCTTTTCCGGGCCACCCGGCCTCCGTGGCGCGAAGCTTCCCCCGCCACCCGAGACTTGGAGGCGCTGGCTAGATTATCCGGCGAGCGCGGGCTGGGACACCCGAATTCTCGCGACATGAACGATCTGGGCTCCGATGCACCCGAGCAGCAGAGCGGGGAAGATGCCGCTGTAGGGGTAACCCGCCACCACGGCGATGTACGCGAAAGGTAGCACCGCGATATACAGAAGCACGCTAGCGGTCTTGCTGAGTTCGCGATGAAGCAGAGTGAGCGCGAGAATCAGCAACAGGCAATCCTGGATATAGGCGTGATAGCTGGCCAGCAGTCCTCCCACGAGCGCCCATCCGAAAGCGGTTTCATAGGACAAGGCTCGCCGCATCAGGAACAGGACGGCGCAGAGAACGGTGATCGACAACACTAAGAACGCCTCGTTGTGATCACCGGTCAAACTTCTGAGGCTCGGCATCAAATAGGGGTAAGGCGAATGTTCGGGATTGCCCAGCTGCTTGAGCAGTTCGATCTGCAAACGAATACCGCCGCCCGCCAGGCTGATGAGGACCAAAATCGCGCCGCCGATCGCGCCCCCGAGCAGGATGCGCCAGCGTTTCCAGAAAAGCGCCGCGAACGGGACCAGAACGAACAAATGCGGCTTGATTGCGCACAGCGAAAGCGCCAGACCGGCCAGTAGGTCCCAATCCTTTTCCGCGCAGACCATCGAAACCGCGCAGAACAGCAGCAGGAACACCACATCCTGCCCATTGACGAAATTGGCGAATAGCGCCGGCGACATGGCGCAAAGGATGGCCAGATTTCTGAATCGCCGCAGATTCAGCTTCAGAAAAATGCCGAAGCTGACGAGGCTGAAGAGCTGAAAGGTCCAATACGCGCCCTTATATCCCAGCAGCGTGAGCGGCTTCAGAAAAAAACCGTAAAAGGCCGGACGTCCGAAGAAGGAATGATCCATCGTGGCGCCGATCAGTTCGCGCTGCTTGGCGTAGTTGGCCTCCGGCGAAAATATTTCCGGATGGCCGAAGAACAGACCGCCGATATAGAAATGAACGAAGTCGTTGTTCGCCGAGAGCATGCGGGACCACGGCATCAGGTAAAGGAAGATGCCGCCGACCAGAATCAAGCTGAGCAGATCCAGTTTTTTCAACATGGTCCCTGCTCAGTTATCGACAGGCTTAGCGGTAACCTATAGCCGGCTCACCGGGCGCGCGGGCGGAGAAACCTTCCCACACATAGGCGGCGAAATCGCGAGTCATTCGAAATCCCATCCGCTCGTATAGCGTGATCGCCTCCTGATTGGACGCGGTTACGGTGAGACTGGCCTTCGTGCAACCATGCCGGGCCAGCGCCTCCAGAGACCGCCGGATCAGCTCGTAGCCCAGGCCCTTGCCGCGCGCGCCTTTGGAAACGCATACCTGAGTGATATGGCCGACGTTCGAATAAACCAGGCTGCTCAGGCACATTCCGCACAATTTGCCGGAGGCCGCGTCCAATGCCAGGAATGAAGCGGGCTGAAAAAAACTGCCGCAACCGGGGAACTGAAGAATGTTCAGCAGAAATCGCCGCGCGCCCGCCGGTGAGCGATATTGGTCGTTGATTTCGCTGTCGATGTGCCCCCGGTACGCGTCCGCGATCAGGGACGCGGCATCCTCCTGCTTGCGCTGGTTCCACTCGTCCACCAGGAACCCCGGCGCGGTTACACCGGGCGTCAGTCGGGACGCCGAAGCGAGGTCGATTTCCATAAACGTGCGCCGATGCTGACGCAGATACCGCCGCTCGGGCAACGCCATTCGAGCGCCCGTGCGCAACATGAGCAGTTGGGATTCGATGCGCTGGATAAACGGAGTCTTCAGGGCGCCTTCCACCACCGCGCCGAGCAGCAGCTCTTCGTTACGCGCCGAGACAAATTCCCGCATCACGTACAGATCGCCGATGAGTCCCTTCTTCTCCTCGGCGACGAAATAGCTATATCCGACCGGGCGTTCGTTGACGAGCAGCGAATAGCCGGTCAGCGCTTGCATGTCGAGGAACCGGCGCACCAGGCTCGCGGAAGCGTGGAAATCCCAATCGAGCGTATCGCGCCAAACCTCGGTTTCTTCATCCAGCAGCGGATCCAGATCGCGCGAGCGCAACTGCCGCAGGTCGACTACGCGCTCAAGCGGCGTATCGGTAACGGCGGCCATACCGCCAGACTACACCCAAACTGGTGCGCGGTGGGGACGGCGAGCGGCTATCTTACTGGTGAGGAAGGTCGCCGGCCGGTTTGTGATTGGTGACTTCCTTGTAGGCATCTGTAAATTGCGCCGCGAAGTCGTCCCCAACCCAATGCTTGACGCTCGCGGGAAGTTCGACCGCGGCGATCTTCTTGCCGTTCTCGGTCTTCACCAAATCGTCGATCTTCTTGCCGCTTTTCACCGCCGCCTGGGCGGCTTTCCGCAACTCGATCATGAAATCCCGCTGACCCGCCATCACTTCTTTGCCACCCGGAACGCCGTGGCCGGGCAGCACATACTGGACGTCCAATTTCATGGCAGCCTCTATGACTTTGGGCCAGTTGCCGATGTTGCCGTCCGCCGTGTAGTTGTAGGGGCCGTTGGCGACGGCGTCGCCGGTGCACAGCACCTTCTCTTGCGGCAGATACACGAATCCATCGCCGCGCGTGTGCGCCCAGCCGAAGAACCGGAACTCGACGCGGCGCGTTCCATCGGTCATCACGTGCGGAGTGTCGGTGAAAGTTTGCTTGGGCGGCTCCGGCCCGTCACTGTGCATATCCGCGACGTCCTTGCGATCTTTCGCCGCAGCTTGCCAGCGCGCCGGCTCGTAGCGTTTCATCTCCTCTGCTACGGCCTGATAGGCGATGGTGACGGCACCGGCCTGCGTCCAGACCGCGTTGCCATAGGCGTGATCGCCGTGATGGTGCGTATCGAAGACGTACTTCACCGGCTTGGAGGAAACCTTCTTGGTATCGGCCAGCGCCCCGCGCGCGTCGGTGGGGAAGTTAGCGTCCACCACGATCAGGTAATCCTTCATTTCGATGATGATGTTATTGCAGCCCTGGTCGTCTTGCCGGAACCACACGCCGGGCGCGATCTGTTTCACCGTGTTGGATTGAGCGGCGCCGCGCGTGAGGACGAAGCCCAACCCCAGCAGCAGCGCGAATGCCGAC
>JBEKHQ010000347.1:0-4601 GCA_050012195.1 Bryobacteraceae bacterium
GCTTTAACGTGACAGATAGCGGCATCGGCCTCTCGGCGGAACAGCAGAAGCTGATCTTCGAGCCGTTTCGCCAAGCCGACGGTTCCATCACACGCAAGTACGGAGGCACCGGACTGGGCTTGTCCATTTGCTCTCGCTTGGTCGAGTTGATGAACGGCGCAATCTCCGTCGCCAGTACGCCCGGCGTGGGCAGCACGTTTTCGTTCACGATCCAGTGCGCGGTTTGCGCCGACCAAGCTCAGGCTGGCAACGACGGTTCCGCTCCCCAGACCGAAAAGGACAATCAAGTCACGACCAAGCTGCGAATCTTGCTGGCTGAAGACAACCCGGTGAACCAATTAGTAGCGCTGCGGTTACTCGAAACGCGGGGACATGCGGTGGTGGTGGTGAACGATGGCCGCGCGGCGATCGCCGCCAGTTCCCGGGAGAACTTCGACCTCATTCTGATGGACGTACAAATGCCAGAGATGGATGGGTTCGAGGCCACCAGGATATTACGCGAACGCGAGCAGGCCGGGGCGAGAAGGATTCCCATTGTCGCCATGACGGCGCACGCCATGCAAGGCGACCGCGAAAAATGTCTGGCGGCCGGGATGCAAGGTTATGTGTCGAAACCGATCCGGCCGGAAGCGCTGTTCCGGACGATCGAAGAGCTGATAGCCAGTCAGGCCGCGAGCCGGTAAGGCTCCAAGGACGGCGTTAGGATCAAGACATGCTTCGCTGGCTCAAAGAAGACGTGCGCGTGTTCTACTCCTTGGTGTCGGGTTGAGCATTCTGCCAAGCTACTTGTGGTCCTACTCGCTTAACGGCGCATCGGAGGCCCCCACGATTCTGCTCCACGACACATTCATCGTGAACCGTGCAGCCTACGATTTGCGACTGCCGTATTCCCACGTCAACGCTTTTTCCTGCGGGTTCTCCGCGGCGCGGAGAAATGGCCCTGACGCAACTTCCGGCAGGCCTCGGCGTGGGCATCAAGCGGGTGCTAGGGCTACCGGGCGAGCTCGATCGAGGTACGAGAGAATCGCGTCATCATCAATGGGCAGCCACTCGCGACGGAGCCTCTGGACGGAAAGGCTTCACCTGGGTGCCTGCGTTGTACCAGATGGGAACCACAGTCGTGATGGAGGACGGCCACCGGGCCGCCTACACACCAGGACAGAGCCAGTACCGCAATTCCGCGCCGATCCGGCTGGGTGCCGGGGAGTATTTCCTGATGGGCGACAACCGTGACAATAGCTTTGATTCCCGCGCGTTTGGTCCGGTATCCAGGGAAGAGATCCTCGGCAAACTGATCGCAAACCTGCCGACGGGCCCGAGGGTCGGGCAACGCCATTAAAACGGCAAATCTCTAGCTGCTCACGGCCGCGCGCTCTTCGATGATCCGGCAGATCCTAAATAGTTCATTTTCGTCGATGGGTTTGCCCAAAGTGAATCCTTGCCCGGTGCGAAACGCCCGCGCCAGATCATTATTGAAACCGTCGGTGACCAGAACGAAGCCGCCGATTTGGCGGCGCACGCGCTCGTAGAACTGCACCCAATTGACGCCCGAGAGACGCACCGCGCAAAGGACCATGTCAAAGCGGAGCCGTTGGACCATTTCAATGGCTTCGTCGGCGCTCGAAATCGGCACCACGCGGTCGCCTCGGTTGCCCAGCAGTTGCACCAGCTGACGCTGCACTTTGTGATCCGGCTCAAGCACCAGCACGGTCAGCTGGCGGCCGCCCTCGCCGAGGTCGGTTCCACGCCCGGCGCCGGCGTGTCTGGTTTCCACTACCGGCAGCTCCACGTCGAAGCGCGCCTGCGTCGGCGACACCTGCACTACTCGGAACTCCCCGCTGTGGCTTTGGATAATGCCGCGGCAAACACCCAAGCCGAGCGCGCCCGATCCGACCAGTTCGCCGTCGGTGGAATCGGCCCGGTGAAACTCCGAGGAGCGGGTGGGGTACAGGATCTCCACGAGCACACGCTTGGCCAGCAGGCTGGTGGAAACGGCAATGGTCTTCTCGCGCGCTTCCGCCGCCGCCTTCTCCGCGTCCACCAGAAGATTCAGCAGCACCTGCTCGAGTTGCCCCGGCGATCCCATCACCATGGCGCGTTTGGGAGCGAACTGAGACAGGATCTCCACTCCCTTTACCTTCCACTCCGGCGCGCGGAACTTCAGAAGATCCGAGAGCATGCCGTTCAACTCCACCGGTTCCACCTCGGATTGTTCCACCTTGCCGAACGAGACCAAGCGCGCCACGATCTCCGAAGCTCGCCGCGCTTCATCGGCAATGGAGCCCAGCTCGTCGTTCTGTTCTTCCGGCTGGCGCGAACCCAGCTCGGAAGCCAGCCGCACGATGGATTCGAGGGGGGAGCGCAATTCATCGGCGACATCGGAAATCAGTTGACCGGCGGCGGCGAGCTTTTCGCTGCGGAATAGCTGTTCGCGAATAGAGTGCTGTTCCTGTAGCTTGAGCGCCGCAGCCACCTGGTTGGCCAGATGCTGCATGGCGGCCTGCTCGGTGTCGCCGAAATAATGAAAAGTCCTCGAATCGGAGAGTTCCAGCACGCCCACCAGCTCGCTCTGTGCCAGCATGGGAATCAGAAGCAGGGAGCGCGGAATCCCGTCGCCCTCATGCCCGTGGAAAAATGGGCTGCGGCGCGTATCGGGGATCGCCACCAGGGTGCGGCTGCGATGGCACTCCGCGATCGCCGACGCGAGGCCGGCTTCCGGGGCGGTCAGGTCGATGCTATCGGAGGCGCCGCTGGAGTGCACCGTCTCCAACACCTTGGCTCCCCGGTTCTGGATGTACAAGCCGACGCCGGATGCGCCCGAGAGGGCCGGCAGCGTCAACGTCAGCCGGCGCAAAATCTCGGCCGGCGAGGTCGCGCCGATCACCTCCTCGCCCAGCGCGTTGAGCAGATGCATCTGCTTGCGCAGCGAGGCCATGCGATGCTCGCGAATCCACCAGATGCCCAGTAGCGCGGCCGCCAGAATCAATGCCGCCAGCAGCACCGGCGGTTGAATGATCCAGCCTCGCTCCAGCACCGTCACGGCAGCCGGACTCGCAACCAAAATCTGAAAATACCGGTCATACGGAGGCAGCGTGCAGTATTGACTCGCGAGTCCGGTTACGCGAACCCGGTCGCCAGTTCGGAAACCGCTCAGTTGCGGCCCCGAGTCCCGTCGCATCCGAGGAAGGAATGCCGCCAACCTTTCGGCCTTGTCTCCTATGAAGAGCAGATCGCCGCCCGCATTTTGGTCTTGATCGGCGACGATGCTCTCTGTGGTCACCAGAACTCCGAGGTATCGAAACGAAGCGATTTCTGGAGCGGTGAGTTTCTTGGGTGCTGGAGCAGCAGTATGGCCCAAGCGGTGGATCTCGCGCGGGAGCAGGACCGGGCGTCCTCCACGCCGCGAAATGGCGCCCTTCGCCTCCACCCAATCACCGGGTTCGAATTCGTGAAAACGCGATTCTGCGGCGGCTTGCATCACCAGCCCATAGCCGGTGCCATCTTGTATGGCCAGATAATAGGCGTCGGCGGCCAGAATGGGGGGCGAATTGACCTGCCCGCTTACTACCACTTCCCGGTCTTCGTAGACCGGCGTGAAGTCTTTTCCAGTACGGGAGCCGGCCTGCTGCAAACTCACGCGCGACTGCGCACCCGCGACGCCGACAACGAGAAGCGCGCCAAGGAGTGCGGCAGGCAACCTGCACGCTCTCCAAAGCCTTTTGTTTTCAGTTGTATCCATTCAATCGACCCGAAGGCGACCGCTTAAAGCGGGTCGTCCTCCTCAATAGATCGGCAGACCGTCGCGCGGAATCCAGCACTGGAACCGGGATAATAGTATTGTACGTCGTCAGATAGCTTGCAGTTTCCGCGATTCCCTCGTTTGGGCGAGCGGTCTGGTTCGAGAGAGAACTAATATGACTAAGAGAATCGCGGTGCATAGGGAAACGCCGAGCGAGATCGCGAGAATTGTCGGTCGGAACTCCATCCGAACATCGTGATTGCCTGGTGGCACAACCAGACCTCGAAACGCGATGTCGGTGGGATAGATCGGCGCCGGTTTTCCGTCGAGCCAGGCCTTCCATCCCGGATAATAGGTTTCCGAAAGCACGAGAAACGCCGGGGCGGAGGTTCGGATCGACAACTCCAGCGACGCGGGTTGATAGGCAAGGACCTTGATTTGGTCCGTCCCGCCCGAATCGCCGGGCGGGAAAGGCGCGAGTTCCCGGTCGACGATGGCGGTTCGGCGAAAATCGATTTCACGTTTTTGAATTAGAGATCGCGCTTCGGCCAACGACGTCGTGGGCTTGACTTGGCGCACGAGAAAGAAGCGCGGCATCACGGAGAGATTCTCGAACAGTTCGTTCCCCGGAAGGCTGGCCACATGCCGAAAGCGGGGGTGCGAGAGCAGCCGCTCGGCTCCCTTGGCACGGGCGACCAGGTACCTCACGTTCATGAGATCGAGAACCGGGGAATCCAGATTTTCGACGGGATAATACCAGCCCGCGCGATTTCCGTCGTGCAGAAAAAGACGAAGCTGGATGGCGTTTTCAGGCGCCATCGGGGTGATGCCGGTGGCCGTGGGAATGCGAGTCAAGGGCGCG
>JBEKHQ010000348.1:0-4601 GCA_050012195.1 Bryobacteraceae bacterium
ATCGAAGATCCCTACATCCTGATCCACGAAAAGAAAATCAGCAACATGAAGGACCTGCTGCCTGTGCTCGAGCAGATCGCCCGCTCCGGCAAGCCGCTGCTGGTGATCGCCGAGGAAGTGGAAGGCGAAGCGCTGGCCACTCTGGTGGTCAACAAGCTGCGCGGAACTTTGAACGCTTGCGCCGTGAAGGCGCCGGGCTTCGGGGATCGCCGCAAAGCGATGCTCGAAGACATCGGGATCCTGACCGGCGGCAAGGCCATCATGGACGAAACCGGCATTAAGCTGGAAGGCGTTCGTCTGGATGATCTCGGCCGCGCCAAGCGCGTCACGGTGGACAAGGACAACACCACGATCGTGGACGGCGGCGGCACGCAGAAGAACATCGAAGGCCGTATTAAGCAATTGCGCGCCCAGATCGAAGAGACCACCAGCGATTACGATCGCGAGAAGCTGCAAGAGCGGCTGGCCAAGCTGGCCGGCGGCGTGGCGGTGATCAAGGTCGGCGCGGCCACCGAGACCGAGATGAAAGAGAAGAAGGCTCGGGTGGAAGACGCGCTGCACGCAACTCGCGCGGCTGTCGAGGAAGGCATCGTTCCCGGCGGCGGCGTAGCTCTGCTGCGCGCGGTGAAGGCTCTCGAAGGTCTCAAGGTGAACGGCGACGAACAGATCGGCGTGGACATCGTGAAACGGGCTTGTGAGGAGCCGGTGCGCCAGATCGTCGGCAACGCCGGTTACGAGGGCGCGATCATCATCGAGAAGATCCGTCACCACAACGATCCGCACTACGGTTTCAACGCCGCCACGGCCGAATACGAAGACCTGGTGAAGTCGGGCGTTATCGATCCAACCAAGGTGACGCGCTCGGCTTTGCAGAACGCTTCGTCGATCGCGGCGCTCATGTTGACCACCGAAGCGATGATCGCCGAGATTCCGGAGAAGAAGTCGGCTCCGGCGCCCGGCGGCGGTCCGCACGGACCGGACATGGACTACTAAGCCCCTCGCGGGGCGGCCAGGGCGCCTCTGGCGCAGTGGCATCCGTTTTCAGCAGTAAGCAAATCGGGCCCGCCCTTCGGGGCGGGTCTTTTTTTGTCTGGAAGTGAACGATCGCGCTAATCTTGAGAGACTTGTGAAACTTGGCGCGATTCTTCTGGCGACCATTGTGCCGGCGATGGCGCAGACGCCCTCACTCGACTTCCTTAATCACAATCGCCCGATCCTGGACGCCCATAACTGTTACCCCTACGAAGGGCGCTGGGCTGATCGGATCGACCGAGCGCTGAAATCCGGATTTCCAGTTAGCATCGAACAAGATCTCGCGTGGTCTCAAGGCCGCGTCGTTCTATCGCACAAGCGGGAAACTAGCGGTTCCGAGCCGTTGCTGCGCGACTATTTCTTTGAGCGCATACGCCCCATCGTCGAGAAAGCGCTCAAAGACAATGATCGCAGCCGCTGGCCATTGATCGTCCTGCATTTCGATTTCAAGATGACCGATGCGCCGCTGCTCCACGCGGTTTGGGATTTGCTGGGCGAATACGAAAGTTGGATCACAACCGCCGTCAAGACCGCCGATCCGAACCGGCTGTCGCCATTCGAGCCGAAGCCGATCCTCGTGATCACCGAGGACTCCGACGAGCAGGAAGAAGTGTTTTTTAACCAGGTTCCCGTTGGAGCGAAACTCCGTCTGTTCGGCTCCGCCCACGGCAATCCGATGGATGCCGCATCGCGCGAGGAGCGCATCCACCTGGCGGCAACCTTGCCGCCGGAGAAGTTGATCTCCGCCCCGCCCACTAACTATCGGCGCTGGTGGAATAACTCATGGTTTGTGGTCGAAGAAGGCGGCCAAAAGCAGTCGGGCGATTGGACCGGCGCCGACAATCGCCGCTTGCGCGCGCTGGTAGCGCATGCGCATCGCCTGGGATACTGGATTCGCTTTTATACACTGGACGGCTTCGAGCCGGCCGAGGATCAGGGTTGGGACGATGGCTACAACTTCGGTTCGCGCACTGCCGTGCTCGCCCGTTGGAAAGCGGCGCTGGCCGCCGGCGTCAATTTTGTCGCCACGGACCAGTATGAGGATCTTGGCGCAGTCATGAAGACGCGCAAGCGCTGAGTGCTGTGTCCTCGGCTTCTTGGCGAATGCGAGCGTCGCTCCAGCCGAGCTTCCGACCGAGTTCCTCGGCGAAAGGAGCCAGCGAGTCCGCATCCCAGCTACGCTCGTAACCCAGTGACGTCGAGACGAACAGATAGTCCCACAGACGCTGCTCCATGGCATCGCCGATGTCCCGCTCGACGCACGGAAACGGCGTATCCGAGGTGGGGTGTATCGCGATTAGAGGCGGGGCCACTTCTCTCGACACCAGATCTGCGGCTTGTTCGCTCATCAGCCGGTAGGTGGTGTACTTGCCGCCGGCGATGTGCAAAATCCCATCGGGCGAATTCCAGATGCGGTGCTCGCGCGTCGTGCTCATGGCCGATCCCGAACCTTCCCGCAGCAAAGGGCGCACGGAACTGAACGTCGAAACCGGCGTAACGTCGGCGTGGGAGGGAAACAGCTTGCGTACAACTCCAATAAGATCGTCGCGCTCGGCGGGCGCAATGTGAACTCGATCCGGCGAATCGGCGTGATCCACATCCGTCGTTCCCACCAAAGTGAGCTGATTGCGGCTGCCCCACGGAATAAGAAACACGATGCGGCCGCTGGGCTCGAAATGCGCGATGGCGTGGTCGCCGGCATTCACTCGAGGGATCACGATGTGGGAGCCGCGGACCAGCCGCAGAGTCACTCCGCCGATCCAGGCGCCGCGCGCGTCAACCAGCTTGCGGGCCCTCAGTTGGAATCGATCTTGGCCGAGCACATCGCGGCATTCGACGCGCCAGAGCCCGTCGCCGTCGCGCACCCAGGACTCGGCTTTCACATAGTTGGACGCCAGCGCGCCGTTGGCGATCGCATCCAAGACGTTTTCGACCACGAACCTACCCGAGTGGACGCGGGCATCCCAAAAGATCGCGGCGGCGCTAAGGCTCGCGCGCTCCAGTTCCGGTTCCAGTTGAGCGGCTTGCCCGCGAGAGAGCATCTTATGACGAGCGATGCGGTGCGTGCCGGCCAGTTCATCGTACAACCTCAGGCCGATTCCGTAAACCACGCGCGACTTGACGCCGTACATGGGAAGAAGAAACGCCAACGGCTCGACGAATTGAGGAGCAATCTTCAGCAGGATGGTGCGTTCGCGCAGAGACTCGCGAACCAACTGGAACTGGAGATACTTCAGATAGCGGAGGCCGCCATGAATCAGTTGAGAATTCCTGCCGCTGGTTCCGGAACCAAAGTGGCCTTGCTCCACCAAGCCGATTCGAAGCGGCTGCCGGGCATGCTGAGCGCGCAGGGCGAGGTCGCGGATGACCCCGGCGCCGTTAATCCCGCCGCCCACCACCAAAACGTCGAGGTCGGCTTGCGTGAGGAGATGGATCTGCTGGTCGCGGAGGCCGGGCACCCAATAAACAGCTTAGATCATGCCACCCGCAAAAAACTTGTCGCGCATGAGCCGCCCCAAACAGGGGACGCATGCGCGACGAATCTTCGATCGATTGAAGCTCGATCAGTTACTTTGTGGTGGCGGTCGTGTCGGTCTTCTTGGCCTTCTTGGCCTTCTTGGTCTTGGTGGTGGAGGTGGTGGTTTGACCAAACACCACGGCGGTCGCACCCGTTAGCAGCGAAAGACCGAGCATCAGACTCATCAATTTCTTCATTAGAGATCTCCTTAAATTTAGAAGCTAGTGCTTAACTTCTGACTCCTATCATTTCAGCCCGACATGAACTTGGGCTTAAGAGCCTATTAAAATGGCTTCATTTCTAATAGAGTCACGCCCTGGGGACAGCTTGTGTATTACGTCTATGCTACTGAAAAATATATACCTTTGAGCGAGCGGCGAGCCGAGGCCAGTGCGGAATCTCAGTTTTAGGGCATATGCTATTCCTCGAATGAAGAAAGAGCAGATCGCCCGTCGGCTGGCTAAGGAGTCCCACATCTCCGCGGCTGCGGCGGCGGATCAACTGGACCGGATTGTGTCCGAGATCTTGAAACGGCTGCGTAAAGGCGAGGCGGCGTCGATTCCCGGTTTGGGAAGCTTTCGAGCAGGAAAGGGCCGCGATTTCCAGTTCGAGGATGCGCTCGCGGGCGTTTCGCGGGACAAGGCATCGAAGAAGGCCGCCCGATGAAAAATCCGCAGCCCAAACCCGCTGGAGCGAATCAAGTCGCCCGCATACTCCGCGAAGCTCTGGAGAATGGGCTGGCTGTTGAGATCGATGGGCTGGGCACTTTCCTGCCCGGCCACGAGCAGGGCTTTCGGTTCGTCGCGCAGACCAAGCCGCGCGTGTTCATAGCGTACGTGGAGGAAGACCTCGATTCCGTCGAAAGACTCTACGACGTTTTCGAGCAGCGGGGTCTGCGTCCGTGGCTCGACAAAAAGAAGCTGATGCCGGGCCAAAACTGGCCGAGGGCGATCGAAACCGCGAT
This sequence comes from Bryobacteraceae bacterium, assembly GCA_050012195.1. GTDB lineage: Bacteria > Acidobacteriota > Terriglobia > Bryobacterales > Bryobacteraceae > Palsa-89. Next base: position 4,515 of record JBEKHQ010000348.1, read on the forward strand.
CGAAACTTCGGACTTCTTCGTCGCCTGCTTCTCCGGGCGTTCCACCACCAAACGCGGGTCTTTTCATAGCGAATTGCGCTACGCGCT
>JBEKHQ010000349.1:0-4590 GCA_050012195.1 Bryobacteraceae bacterium
AAGGCCGGTCCGTATCGCTGCTGCTGGGGGATCGAAACTTCTCTTCGAGATTGAAGAATTTTCTGGCTCATTATCCGGACATTCGCCGGCGGATGCCTCAGGCATCGGCGTTTGACTTGCGGCTGGACGATCGAATCACGGGATTGGAGGCGCCGAAAGTTGCCCGATAAACTTTCGCCGCTCGCGGTCGGGCTCGATTTGGGCAGCGCCTCCACGCGCTGCGTGATTTTGTCCATGGAGGACGGCCGCTTGCGGTATCTCGGCCACGGCGAAGTCGCGTCAACCGGATGGCACAAGAGCAGGGTCGCGGATCAGCAAGCGTTGGCGGCCAGCGCGCGGGCCGCCGTCCGGCGCGCGGAATTCGAAGCCAAAGTGCCGGTGGACGCGATGGTGGTGGGCGTGGGCGGAAGCAGCATCGACGGGCACGACGTTCGCGGCCTGTATGAGTTCGGCCGGCCTCGGCCCGTGACGCTCGAAGACATGACCTATGCGGTCCAGCGGAGCGAACACGTTCGTCTGGAAGATGACCGCTTGATCCTGCAACTGTTCCCGCAGGATTTCACGCTGGACGGCCGCTCCGGCAAGCGCTATCCGCGGGGATCCACCTGTTCGCGCCTGGAAGCCAACGTCCACATCGTAACGGTTTCCGAGCAGGAGCACGATTCGATCGTCACCGCCGTGCAACAAGCTTCTTACGCGGTAGAGGAGACGGTATTCGAACCCGTGGCGGCGGCCTACGCGTCGGTGTCAGCCGAGGATCGCCATCGCGGCGTAGCCGTGGTCGATATCGGATTGCATTCCAGCGAACTGGTGATTTACGACGGCGAAGCGCTTCTCGCGGCCCGGAACGTCGCCATTTCCGCGGATCATTTCACGCGCGACGTGGCGGTGGGACTGACGGTGCAGTACAACGACGCCGAACGCCTGAAGGTTGAGTACGGATGCGCCATCCTGGGGCTCACCGCCGACAACAGCTTTATCGAAGTTCCGTCGCAGGAAGGTCGCGCACCGAGAGAGGCGCCGCGCAGACAGTTGAACGAGATTCTGGAAGCGCGCGCCGAAGAGCTTTTTATTCACGTGGGAGCGGAGCTGGTGACCAGCGGCATGGAGCGGAAGTTGCTGGAGGGCGTGGTCCTGGCGGGCGGCGGCGCGATGCTGAACGGCATGTGCGACATGGCCGAGCGCGTCTTGAATTGTCCCGCGCGCAACGCCTTGCCAGTGGGCATCGAGAATCTGCCGCCCGACTTGGCGACTCCGCTGTGGGCCACCGCCGCCGGTCTCGCAAAATATTCCGCACGTTTGAAAACCAACCGGGAGTCCCAGCGCAAATCTCCTGGCTTGATGAGGATGCTGTTTCGATGAACGCGCACGCTTTTGGCTTAGAAGAAGGAGGATACGAATGGACGCAATGATGGACGCAATCAAGTTTGCCATCCAGGATGACACTTTGCTCGGAACCCGGATCAAGGTGGTGGGCGTGGGAGGCGGAGGTTCGAATGCGGTGGCGCGCATGATGAACGAAGGCCTGACGGGCGTCGAGTTTCACATTCTCAACACCGACATTCAGGCGCTCACCGCTTCGCCCGTACCGAATAAGCTGGCCATCGGCGCAAAGGTGACCAACGGCCTGGGCGCAGGGTCGGATCCCTCTATCGGCAAGCAAGCCGCGCTCGAGGACACCGAGCGCATCATCGAGATTCTGGAGGGCGCCGACATGGTGTTCGTCACGGCCGGCTTGGGCGGCGGGACCGGCACCGGCGCAGCGCCCATCGTGGCTTCGCTCGCTAAGGAACTGGGCGCGCTCACGGTGGCCGTGGTCACCAAGCCGTTCGGTTTTGAAGGGCCGCGCCGCATGAAACAAGCTGATCGCGGTCTTTCCGACATCGGCGGCACCGTCGACACGGTGATCACCGTTCCGAACGATCGCCTGCTCGAACTGGTCCCGCGCGGCACCAGCTTCTTCGAAGCGTTCCGAACCGCGGACGATATTCTGCGCCAGGCCGTGCAAGGGATCAGCGACATCATCACCACGCCCGGCCTCATCAATCGCGATTTCTCCGACATCCGCGCCATCATGCTGGGCATGGGCTACGCCATGATGGGGACCGCATCGGCCAAAGGCGAGAACGCGTCCATCGAGGCCGCGCGGCAGGCCATCAGTTCGCCGCTGATGGAAGAAGGCGGCGTGCGGGGCGCGCGCGGAGTGCTGATCAACATCACCGGATCGAGCAAGCTCAGCCTGCACGACGTCAACGAAGCCTGCTCGCTGATTCGCGGCGCTACCGCCAACGAGGACGCCCAGATCAATTTCGGCGTGGTCCTGAACGAAGCCTTGAAGGATGAAGTGAAGATCACGGTGATCGCCACCGGATTCCAGCGCGATAATCTACCGCAGCTTGCGCGCCGCGCGGGCATGCCGGAGACGCTGATGCCCGAGCCCGCGCCGCCTCCGGCTCCGATGATCGAATCCGTTTTGAGCGCCGCGTTCTTCAAGGAAACGGTTGTGCCCGAACCGCCCTCCATGCCGGAGGAAACCGCACCGGTAGCGGCGGACGACCTGGAAGTCCCGGCCTTTATGCGCCGCGAGCGGCGGCTATACCAGTAGCGCGGGTCTCGGCTATTGCACGTAGCCCGGCCCGCGCAGCACCATCCCCGGCAGGGCGTTGGTCGGCTTGCCGCCTTCGATCACCGGCACGCCGTTCACCAGCGCGAATTCGATTCCGTCCGATAGCTGGTTCGGATTGTCGAACGTCGCCTTATCGCGAATGGTGGCCGGATCGAAGATCACGATATCCGCCCACAGGCCCTTCTTCAAGACTCCGCGATCGATCAGGTGCATGCGCTGCGCCGGCAGCGCGCTGAATTTCCGAATGGCCTCCTCCAAGCGCAGCGTATGTTCCGCGCGCACGTACTTCGCGAGAATGCGCGGGAATGTTCCGTAGGCGCGGGGATGTGGATGCTCGCGTCCCAGCAGGCCGTCTGGCGCGGTCCCTTGCGAATCGTTGCAAATCGAAACCCAGGGTTGCGCGAGTGCCAGCGCGACGTCCGGCTCCGACATGCCGAACACCGCCACCGAAGTGAAGGCGTGGTCCTCGATCAGCAGGTCGAAAATCGTGTCGATCGCGTCTTTGTTCCAAAGCTTCGCGATCTCCGCGATGGTTTTCCCCTGTAACGGAACGAGCTTCGGATTCTGCACCACGCTGACCAGGATCGACTCCGGCCCCGATATCTCCTGCCACTCGTTTTCCCATTGCGGATTCGGAGCGTCCAGCTCTTTACGGATAGTCGCGCGCATGGCGGGGTCTTGGAGCCGCTCGATCAGCTTGGCATCGCCGCCATCATGCGCCCAGGGCGGGATGAACGCCGAGAACGTATTGAACCAGGCTGGGTAGGCGTAGGTGTCCGCCGTGATGTCCAGTCCGTCTTGGCGCGCCTGTTCGATATGGGCGACGATCTCCGGCATGCGTCCCCAATTCCGCTTGCCCGCCGCTTTCAGATGCCAGATCTCGGCCGGAGTCTTGGCTTCGCGCGCGATGCGGATCACTTCATCGATGGCTGGAATGATCGCATCGGCCTCGCTGCGCATGTGCGTGGCGTAAATGCCGCCCATCTTGGCGCTCTCCGACGCCAGCGCGATTAGTTCGTCGGTGCTCGCATACATCGCCGGTGCATATTGCAGCGATGTCGAGAGTCCCATGGCTCCGTCGCGCATCGCGTCGCGCACCAGTTGCTTCATGCGCTCCATTTCACTCGCATTGGGTGCGCGGTCGTCATCGCCGAGTACAACGCGGCGGACCGTGGTCGCGCCCACGTAACTCGCCAGGTTGATTCCGAGCCCTTGCTTTTCCAGGCGCGCGAAATACTGGCGGAACGTTCGCCAGTCCGGCGCGATTCCGTAGTGGGTATAACTGGTCCGATCGGCCCCGGCCATCGCGTCCGAGAGCGGCGCGGCGGAATTGCCCTCGCCGGTGATCTCGGTGGTGATGCCTTGAAAGATTTTGGACGGAAGGTGCGGATTGACCAGAATGGTCAGCTCGGATTGCCCCAGCATGTCGATGAACCCCGGGGCCACCGTCATCCCATGAGCGTCAATCGTTCGGCGGGCGGCGGACTGGGCGATCTCGCCGATGGCGGCGATGCGTCCGTCCTGAATCGCTATGTCGCCGGAATACCAAGGCGAGCCCGTGCCGTCAATGATGTGGCCGCCGCGGATCACCAGGTCATAAGGTTGAGCGACAGCTATGCCGGCGCAGAGAAGCCCGAGGGATAGGATCTTCATCTGTGACGGATTATAGCAACGCGCTTTCGGGAGACCTTCTGGGGCATTTACCCCAGCGGCCACCGCCGGCTTTAACGGGTCTTGTGTTTTCAACTACTTCCTGATCGGCGCGTGACTTGCTCCGACCCTTCCGAACATGCAAAGCTCATGGCGAACCGAACGGCCGTCCTATGTGGATCGCCTGCCGCCCTGTAATCACGAATGTCCGGCGGGCGAGAACATCCAGGCGTGGCTCCAGCTTGCCCAAGCCGGCCAATACGAAAAGGCCTGGCAATCGCTGGTGGAAAACAATCCGCTGCCCGCCATCATGG
>JBEKHQ010000350.1:0-4587 GCA_050012195.1 Bryobacteraceae bacterium
TTCGGCAACAGCCTTTCCCGCTACCGGGATTCTCGACAAACGGCATGCCGGCCCCGGATGCCGCCGCTCGCCACACACTGTGTCCAGCGAGAGCGCTCAGCCACGGCCAAAGCTGCATTCGCTCCCTCCGTTCGGTAGCATAGATCAGACAATCGCAGCTTTTCGGACGGCACGCGCATGAAGACGGCAATATTCGACACTGTAGGCGCACCACTTTCAATCGCATCGGACGATGAACCGAGTCCTGGGCCTTCCGAAGTGGTTATTAAGATCGCGCGTTGTGGTATTTGCGGGAGCGATCTGTCAATGACTGACGGACGGCACGGATTTGTGCTTCCCCGAGGCTCGCGCCTGGGCCACGAATATTGCGGGGAAGTCGTAGCGCTTGGTCGCGGTGTCGAACGCCTCAAAATCGGCGACCGCATCGCATCGATGCCGGCCGTCGGCTGCGGCGTCTGCGAATGGTGTGCCGCCGGTCGGCCATTGTTGTGTCCCCGGGCGCGGCTCTTCGCCGGGCGTTTCGCCGAATATCTCAACGTCGGTGAACGCGAGTCGGTACTCCTGCCCGGTACGGTAGGTCTCGTCGAGGGCGCGTTAATCGAACCACTCGCCGTCGCGCTGCACGGAATTCGCGCCGCCCACATAACAAACGACACGCGCGTAGTCGTAATCGGGCCTGGCCCAATCGGTCTCGGTGCAATTTTCTGGGGACGCAAGCTCGGGGCGAAGCGGATTGCCGCTATTGGTACCTCAGTCCGGCGTCGGGATATGGCGCTGATTATGGGAGCCGATGCTTTCTTATTACAGGGCGAAGGGCTAACCGAACGATTGCACGAGGTCTTGGGGGGAACACCGCACGTCATCATCGAGACGGTTGGGGCTACAGACTCCTTCGGACAGGCCATGGATCTCGTGCGCAACGATGGTCGCGTGATCTCACTCGGTATTTGCAGTGGACCGATGCGCATGCACTCCCCGCTCGGCACCCTGAAAGAACTCACCGTCATTTTCTCCTTTGCCTACTCTCTTCGCGACTTCCTCGATTGCGTGGACATGTTCGATGCTGGCGCTGTGACTCCTCAAGCAATGGTTACCGGAACGATCTCCCTTGACCAGCTGCCGCAATGCTTCGAAGACCTTCGATCGTCAAAAGAACATTGCAAGGTTCACGTATTGCCCCACTGAACCTCGCGTCGTGCTCTAGCTAAGCAGGCCGATTACGTCGTGATCAACCGCAGCCGCACCATATCGCGCCGTATAGGCGGTGTTGACCCACTCTGGCTGAAATAAAGTCTCGTTGATGAGAAAGATGAACAAGGCGGATGCGATCGTTTGGCGGTACGTAAGCCAAGCGTAGTCGAAATCCGGCACATCAACGCCTTCGGCCGCCAGGGCCTCGAGATAAACACCGAGCAGTGCCTGCTCGTAGCGCGCTCGATCCGCCTGATCGAGCCCACCGATTACGTTGTAGGAAACCTCGAGAAAGGGCGAGGCCTTGGCGATCTGCTGGTCGAGAAACCCCGGCGTACCGTCCTGCTCGAGATACAGGTTTCCCTGATGCGCATCGCCATGAATTATGCAAAGCGGACCTTCGCGTTCCAATTGCCCAAGCCTCGAAAGCGCATGGCGCATCCATTCGCGATCGCGGAGCCTTGCGGAAACACAGGCGCCCCGGGGACTGTCCATATAACTCTTCCATACCTCCGCGCTCAAGTAATGATCGATATAACCCTGGAAGAATGGATTGCTAAAGCGAGCCTGAATGTGCGCCCAGCGGCCACCCGGTGCGAAGCCGTTATCATTCCATGTCGACGCGTGAAATTTCGCCAGAGCGCGCAGGCGGACCGCGGCTTGTTCGTAGCTACTGGGTTTGGACACATGGAGAAAGGTCACACCGGACTGCGTGAGATCTTCCATGATGATGATCGATTGGTGGCTGCTTGGATCGCTCTCCGCAAACCAACTGCGGGGTACGCGAATCGGCAACACCGGTGCTACTTCCCTGTAGAAGAGTGCCTCGATGGCATACATCTCCCGAAGCTTGGGACTATGGGGCTCGAAGCCTCCCTTGACGATGAGCGTGGAAGGGATGTCGGGATTGTCCGTCTCGAGTCTTATCCGGATCTTGGTCGAGGCGCCTCGTATCAAGTCAACAATCTGAGCGCTTGCGACTTGAACCCCGAGCGCCTGGGACAGCCAGGCCGCGTCCACGCGATCGACATCCGTTGGTAGTGGCAAAACTCCGATATTTTCGCTCTCGGTCATGCTGTAAACACACGTATTAATTGCATATGAAATTGTATATCCGAGGATCCAGTCATTCAGTTCACGGAATCGACTTGGCCGCCATCGACACGTACATTTGCGCCCGTGATAAAGCCGGATCGCGGGCTTGCCAGCATACAAACAACGATCCCGATATCCTCCACATTGCCTATCCTGGCAACAGGAAGCTTCAACATTTCAACCGCCAGACGCCCCTCCAGCTCGTCGCGCTTGACATCCCCCCATCCCATCGAGACCGACATATCCTTGGTCCATTTCTCCACGGAGGGAGTAAGAATGACCCCGGGGCTGACAACGTTTGCCGTTATTCCGGTCCCACTCAATGCATGCGCCAGACTTACTGTTATGTTCGCCAGCGCGGCTTTGGATCCGGCATAGTCGGGACCGCGGGTGGTCGGTCTGGCCGCGACCGCGCTTGATATCTGGATGATACGACCCCACCCGGCCCCTCTCATCGCGGGAACCAGGCGATGCACGAGCCGCACGGCGCCCATCGTATTGGTCTGAAAGGTTCGGGCCCACGCATCTTCAGGGACATCGAGCCAGGGCAGATTCGTTGTACCCTCTCCGCCTCCGGCATTGTTGACAAGGATCTCAATCGCGCCGCCCGCCGCATCCGCGGCGGATGAAGCAACTGAATCGGCACCGCTCGTTGTGGCAATATCGCCGATCACTGCGCCGGCAGCCCCGATCTCCATTGCTACTCGGTTGGTTCGTTCGCGATCGCGCCCGTGGACCACGACTCGGCAGCCTTCTTCCGCCAACATACGTGCGATCCCCGCCCCGATTCCGGAGCTGCTTCCCGTCACGAGTGCCCTCTTCCCTTGTAATTTTAAGTCCATTTATCACCTCGTCGGTCCTTACGCGACACTGATTTGCGAGACATGGACGGTGGATCGTTATCGCTCATCTTTTGAGAATTTCCCTGCTAAGAGCGCACGCAACGCCGCTACAAACGCCAGAGGCTGGTCGACCATTACATGATGTCCGGCCTCCGGGACGGCAACGAAAGGAGTATCTCGCGGAAATCGCTTCATCATGGTTTCAATGATGTCCGCGTCGAGTAACGGCGATTTCTCTCCCCAAATGTAGGCAAGCGGACAACGCGCTACTTCCGGAAGGCGATCCATGTCTCGTATATCCAAGGAACGTAGCAGCTCGGGATCAAAGCGCCACGTCCATCCGCCGGGAACCTGACAAAAAGAGCCTCTGGCAATATGATCCGTTATGTAGTCGTTCTGAACGACCTCGGCTGGCTGAAACCGAAATCGCGCCAACGCAGCTTCCAACGTCGGAAATATGGGATGTGGGCGCGGGGGAGACCGTGTGAGGGCCGAAGTGGCAGGCGGAGCGACGATACCGGTGTCCACCAACACGATTGCGCGAAAGGCGTCAGGGCTGGCGCCGGCAAGCAACGCTGCATAGCCGCCCAGGGAATGAGCGACGACAACGGGAGCGTCATGAAGCGAGAGAAATTTCACAGCCACGAGAGCCTCTTCGGCGTACCCCTCGAGATTGTACTTGGCCCTTCGACCTGACGCCCCCATGCCTGACCAGGATATTGCGACACAAAGCCAGTCTTTCGCGAAAAAAGGCGCGATAAAACTCCACCAATCTGCATGCGCACCGTCGCCATGAAGAAATAGCAGCGCCGGGCTGCCGCGTTTCCCCCACAGCAGCAACTCGATCTCAGCGTTCGAAACTGAGAACGTCAATCGCTCCGGCTTCATCGCGATTGCGCTGCGAAACCACTGAGGCGCAAGCGGCGACGCTCCCTTCAAGCCTGCCAAAGGATAGCGATGCGCAGGAGACCGCGAGCCAGGTGTGTCATTCGCGCTCACACCGGCGCCCGCTGTATGGCGAACCGGTTGTGAGCTCTGCATATCTTAAACGATGTCCTGTTTAAGTCGGGAAAGCCGGACGGATTTGATGTACCAGCGTCCTGCATCGGCGATGTAAGTCTCATGGTAGTAGCCGAACCCTTTGAGCGACTTGAAGGGACCTTCGACATCGTCCGGAAAAGTCACAACGTCCTCCATAGCCCAGACGCCGGTCGCGTAGATCGATGATTCAATGTCGATTTCAGGAGAAAAAACGTGGTGGATGGTGACCGCCTTACCGACTTGGTCGCTTACCCATTTCACGATATTTTCGCGCCCGGCAACGAGCCCCTTTGCATCATCGCCGTCGCCAATGGCGGCTACGGTGGCGTCAGGCGCGAACAAGTCACCCCATTTGCTCCACTGCTTGGTATCCAAAAAACGGCAGTACTGCGCCTTGAGTCTCCGGATTTGTTCTTGC
>JBEKHQ010000351.1:0-4582 GCA_050012195.1 Bryobacteraceae bacterium
CTATAGCTGGATGCTCGCCCTGGTAAATCACCTCGCGGTAGCGCACCTTTCCGCAATAAGTCGCATTGGTGAGCAGATGTCGCAGGGAGGCCTTGGTGAATGGCCGCCCGGTGTGCCGGATACCGCGTAGTGATTTCCGGGATTTGGTGGTCCAGCCCCGCGTGGTCAGTTCCGAGACCACTGCCGCGAGGGAGCGATGCCGCCGATAGAGCTCAAATGTCTCACGCACCCGTTCCGCTTCCTGGGAATTAACGACCAGGCGTCCACCTCGCGGATCGACGTCATAACCCAACACCGGCGTGCCCCCCACCCATTTGCCCTTGCGACGCGCCGCCGACATCTTATCGCGCGTCCGTTCACTGATGATCTCGCGCTCAAACTGCGCAAACGAGAGCAATATGTTCAGCGTCAGCCGTCCCAGGGACGTGGTGGTATTAAACTGCTGCGTCACCGAAACGAAGCACACCGAGCGCTGATCGAAGCGGTCCATGAGCCGTGCAAAGTCCAGCAACGAACGGCTCAGCCGGTCTACCTTGTACACCAGCACGCAGTCTACGTTGCCGGCTTCGATCTCCTTGAGCAGTTTTTGGAGCGCCGGACGCTCCATGTTCCCCCCGCTGAAGCCACCATCGTCGAAGCGAGTCTCAACCACGGTCCAGCCTAGATGCCTCTGGCTCTGGACGTAGGCCATGGCGGCTTCCCTCTGGGCTTCGAGCGAGTTAAATTGCTGCTCCAGCCCCTCTTCGGTTGACTTGCGAGTGTAGATGGCGCAACGAAGGTTGCGGAGTAGTTGGCCGTCCTCAGCCATGGCGGCGCTCCGCGAGCCCGAAGAACAGCAGGCCGTTCCAACGCGTGCCAGTGACTTCGCGGGCAATGGCGCTGAGCGAGCGGTAGTGCCTCGACTGATACTCAAAGCCTCCTTCGAGCACACGCACTACAACGTCCTTGCCGTGGTGTCGGCGGGTTAACAGCGACCCCGGCTGGGGCAGCCTATCGTCCCGATGACCCTGAGAGAGCGAAGGCTTTTCTTTGGGCTTGGTTTGCTCGGGCCAACTCCAGAATCCTTTCGGGCCTCCCAGCCGCAGGTCGGCGTCGTCGGCGATCTCGGATGCCCGCCGCACAGCCTCCGCGCTGAGCCCGCCTTCCGATTGCGCCTGCAACTGCCAGGCGATGCGCCGGAACAGGTATTGCTTGTGCGAACTGCGGGCCTCTTCGCCAAACACTTCGCGATAGGTTTTCTGCAACGCCGGAACCGACATTCGGCGCAACTCCGCAAGCCTCCTGATAAGGGCTATGTCCATGGTTTTGCTATCTCCTCGGTAGAGTATGAACCTCACTTCCATGGACGCTCCCTGCCGGCCCGGAAAGCAACTCCCGGCGGAGACACTTTTCCCTGCGGTCTCACAACGGAGACCGCCGCTTTTCGGGCCGCTTTCGTGTTGGTATTGCATTCCTCGCCACAGACTTCGTGGGGGCCGCTGCATCCCCGGCATGCGTTTACTCAGCAGGGTGGTCGAGACGCTATAAAGGATGGTCTGCAGGCCAACATGTCAACATGTCTCACAATCGACGAATCGAGAACACTGTTGGCGCTCTGCCGCGCCGGTAAGCTCTATGACATCGAACGGTGGATCGCGTCGGGAAACTCAATTTGTACTGCGCCTGCGATCAAAAAAACTCTCCTGCAGGTGGCGGTCGAAACCCGGTTCCACAGTCTCGTCGAACTGCTCGCCCGCAGCGAACCACGCCAGGAGATAAAGGATCGAGCCCTTGCGGAGGCAGTAGAGTCTAAGCGGCTGGACATGGTTCAGGTACTCGTTGCACACGGCGCGCGAATTCAGTCCGTTCCGTTGGAAGATGTTCTGCTCACTTGGGATCAGCCGCTGATGCAGTTCTTCCTCGACGGTGGCGCCGATCCTTTAGCAGGGAATCCTTTTCAAATTGCGTTCCACAATAGGGTGCAGCGCGCGCTCCGGCCCTTCGTTGACTACAAGGGGGCTCACCCTGAGTTCGCGGATTCGCTCCAGGCGCAGGCCGACCGAGCACTACGGCATTTCGCGGGTCAGGCCGATATCAAGTGGATCAGCCTGCTCATGTGGGCTGGGGCGAACCCGCGCAGCCTCGGGCCGGATCTCGATGACCGGTACGCCGACGACCCTGACTGCCACACGACGGCGCTGCGGGAGGCGTGCAGCAAGGGAAGCCTCGACGCCCTCAAAAAGCTCAAGCTGGACCCGCGTGTCGATAATCTATCCGACCTGCTTGAGGCCGCTGCCCTTTCGGACTCTAAGGAACTGATCGATTATCTGCTCCATCTCGGAGCGCAGCCGAATGACAAGCCGAATGGCGGGTCCTCGGCGTTGGATCGCTGTCTATGGCACCTCCCGTGGGAAGACCGCGCTACATTCGTCTCGAAGCAACTTGCGTCCAAGTATGCGCTGGCGGCGGGCTTCGCCCGAATCGAACGGCTGCTGGAAGCAGGCGCGCAATGGCGACCGAGTGATCCTGACGATGGAATGAAATCCGTGCGGAAGATCCTCTGCAAGTGCGAGCCGGCCGTGACGGTCGCACTCATGAAACTGTTCGCGAAGTACAAGGCGGCGCCGGAGGATCTCTTGGAGCAGTTGCTGGATACGCCACGGATGCGCGGACATCTCTCAACCATCGGAATGAAACTGTGAGGGAGGAATGATGAGCTACGAGTTCTGGGACCGCGATTCGCTGTACGAAGAGGTCTGGGCGACGCCGATGGCGAAACTGGCGAAGAAGTACGGCATCTCTGATGTTGGACTCGCGAAGGTCTGCCGCAAACTCTCCATTCCTGTACCCGGCCGCGGATACTGGGCGAAGAACGACGCGGGCCAGGCAGTTCAGAAACTTCCGCTTCTGGAGTTGAAGGAACCTGTCAGGCTGTACAAGCCGACGCCAAGGCCAGAGCCGCCAAGAATCGAAGAATACACCACGCCGGATGAGCGCGCGCAGGTTGCCAAAGTCACAGGGCGCGACGCCGAGGCGATCCTGAAGCGCGGAAGCATGTCGAACCCATTGATCGTCCAGGCACGCGAAGTTCTGGGGCGATCGAATCGGGACGGCCGCCAACTTCTGTGGACCGACGAGCCGTGCTTAGATATCTCCGTGTCGAAAGCCGCATTGTCCCGCGCGCTGCGGGTTGCTGCTGGGCTCATCACCGCCCTGGAAGAGGAAGGCTATAAGATCGCAGTAAAGAAAGGCCGCAGGGAGAAGACCACTGCAACGCTCCACAACCAGGAGATTGGCTTCACCATCGCTGAGAGGATCGACCACATCCCGCTTGCATCGCCCCCGAAGGGCGGTGTCCTTCAAAGGGTCCTCACGTACGCGGGCACTCCCCACGAGCAGAAGCCCTCCGGTCGGCTGGGTCTTCAGATTTGGCGACCGTGGAATGCTTCACCGAAGAGTTGGAATGATAGTAAAACCCGCACGCTTGAGGACCTGCTGCCGGAGATTGTGGCGGCGTTCCTGCGGACTGCACTGGCGGGAAAGGCCTCGGATGAGAAGCGTGTGGCTGAAAAGGCGGATGCCGAACGGCTCGAAGCAGAAAGATCGCGCAGGGCAGCGCTCATCAAAAAGGAAGAGTCCCGCGTTCGCGCACTCCACCGGGCGGCTGCGAACTGGGAGCGTGCCCGCCGGATTCGCGATCTGGTTGCGGCGGCGTCGGAAGGCGCGCAGCGTGATGGCGTCTCGGGCGAGCCTGGGACGCCGTTCGGAGATTGGCTGATCTGGGCTGTGCAACAGGCCGATCGAATCGATCCATTGAAAGTGAGTCCCGCATCGATCGTTGATTCTAAGCCCGCACCGCTACCGCAACCGAGCTACTTACAGAAGCCCGACCCACCGACGCGGTTTCCGAAGCCGCTGTGGAAATGAACGATGCGGTCCTTACACATGTGTCTCGACCAGTTAAAAGTCCGAAAGACATCCAGAACGCGTGCTGGTGATGGCGGCCTACTCCCCAATCCAAAACCAGGTCTACTCCACCGCTTGCCGCGAGTGATATTCCAATTGATCCCTCCGGCGGGAACGTTGGAATTCCGATTCTCACCTGCGTTTGTGACTGCTGGCGGTGCGTTCGCGCTTGAGGTCCAATGTCCCTAAACCATACTTTTGAAAGTACTTTCGTGTTCCGGGCCGCTCCCTTGCTGCTCCTTTGATGTACTTTGCCGCTCCCTTCAGGCCGTTTATTATTGCTCTCTAAAGGCCTCGAAACCACACCGCGCGCGGTCCCGGAGAATGCTATAAACTACTGGTCCGCAAGGGATTAGCAATGGGCGCGAAGCTACTGGCTGACCGCGAAAACCGCCCAAAACAGGCCGAGTTTTTACCGCCCCCCTTCTTTATATATATAGGCGGTAAAAACTCTCCAGAGACGGCTGCCGTCCCAGTCACGCTGGGGAGCCAGTCCCAAAATGTCCGGCCTGGGGTGACAAACAGCCTAGGTCGCAAAGTGCTTTCCGCCCGATCTCTACGAAACGCTCGAGGGTCTCGCTAAACAGAAAACAGTATCCCTGGCCTGGGTTGTGCGACGGCGCAGAATCTTTGCCGT
>JBEKHQ010000352.1:0-4578 GCA_050012195.1 Bryobacteraceae bacterium
TGGATTCCGGGGTACTCGTCAGACATGCGGTATTACAAGGATCACCGAATCGCCGTGGCCCTCCAGATAAACACCGACGTCGGCATCGTTGATAATCCGAAAGCCGCATCTGCAATCCGGGAACGGCTAGCTCAGGTCGTCGTAGATTGGGTGCGCCACTGATTTAGCGGTGCACACTACAATTTGGTGCTTAGGTCGCTTGGCTGCTGCTACTCGCGACTGTTTCGCAACAGGGACGGGCCTAGTGCGACCCCGAGCAGGATCGCCGTGCGCTTCGGGTCGCACGCGTACAGAATTCGGAACGGCTTGCCGCGACCCTGAACTCGAAGTTCGCGCATAGGGGAGTGTCCCGAGCCGCTCAGACTTGCCATTAAAGCAATATTCAGTCGAAGGAATGCCGACACGCTGCCATGAGGTGGAATGGGCCGCGATGCCTTAAGGAGCCGGGGTTCTGGTGTTGGACTGATTCTGTTGGAGGCGCGGGCCGGAGTCGAACCGGCGAATAAAGGTTTTGCAGACCTTAACATGCCGTTGACGAGAGCGGGTTACAACTGATTGCCCAATGATTTGTCCGGCGCGCGCTGGGCCCTCAGTCGCAATGGTGCGCACGACGTACAAACGGGCGGCTCCACGGTAACTGATGAGGTGCGCGGGAAGTTGGCCGAACAACCCAGGCTCAAGGCTGGAAAGATACGGAGAGAATCAAGGGCCGTGCGCGAGATGAATCTCAACATCAAGTCCATCCGGCTTGAGCAAACAAAAGGCGGCGCTCGAGGCAGGAAAAGACGGTCTCGAACCAGCAGTTATCGATGTGGTTAAGCGAGCACAAACCAACCACGGGCTTGACGGAGAAGGATGCAAGCCCGATCGAGTTCGGCCGGGAGCTCTTCACCAAACACGCGGTCGCCTCGACAACCTACGCACGTGTCGTGAAGGTCTTCGGGGAGCGTGACTTGGTGGATTTGATAGCCGTCATGGGCCAGCATGCTAGCGAAGCGACGATGCTAGCGGCCTTCGAGCAGCACCTGCCGGTTGGCCAAGCGCCCCGATAGCATCTAAGGCGACCGCCCCTTGACCTCGCAATCAGCGGGCAGTAACATTCTTAAGTACATAATGTCGCCCAAAAGGAGCAGGAAATGAACTTGCGATGCTTTGGTTTGGTGGTTTGTGTTACAGCATTTGCGGCGTTTGCCCAGGGGCAGCAGTATAAAGCGCCGCTGGCTTCGGACGGGCATCCAGATTTGCAGGGGTTCTGGGCCAACAACATTGCCACGCCGCTCGAACGCCCGAAGGAACTCGCCGACCATCCGGTGCTCACCGACGCTGAAGTTAAGGCGATGCGGCAAAAAGCTGAGGAGATGTTTGTCAGCGGGAAGGTGGATGCCGCGTTTGGCGATCAACTTTTTCGGACGACCTGGGCGAATGTGAAGGGCCTGAAGGTTGGCTTCACGAGTACAGACGGCGAGACGGGCGATTACGGCTCGGAGTGGAACGATCACAGAGTCTGGGATAACCGGACTTCGCTGATTACGGACCCGACGGATGGACATATCCCTCCGTTGACCGATCGGGCGAAGAAGCTGCAGGAAGAGCAGAGGATAGCCCGGCAGCGTCCCGCTCAGAGTCCAGAGGATCGGTCTTTAGGGGAACGCTGTATCACTCGCGGCTCGCCCGCGATCCAGGCGGGATACCAGAGCTATTTCCAGATCGTGCAGACGCAGAAGGCGGTCATGATCTTGACCGAAATGTTCCACGATGTGCGAGTCATCAACCTGGACAACCAGTCGCATGTGCCGGCGGCCGTGCAAGAGTGGATGGGGGACTCGCGCGGGCACTGGGAAAGCAACACCTTGGTAGTCGACACTACCAACTACCTGCCGCGCGCTTTTCAGGGGATCTCGAGCGAGAAGCTGCACGTCACGGAACGGATTTCGCGTCAGGATGCCGAGACGATTCGGTATGAAATTACCGTGAACGATCCGGACACCTGGACAAAGCCGTGGAGCCTGATGATTCCGCTGCAGCGGTCGGCGCAGCCGGTTTATGAGTATGCTTGCCACGAGGGCAATATCGGCTTAGCGGGCATACTAGCCGGTGCGCGGGCCGATGAGGCCAAAGGGTTATCGAAGTAGATGGCATTGTAGACTGACATTTCTGCGCTGAAGCTTCCGACTTCGGTTCGCTGTCTCCGCCGGCGTGAACTCGAACTACGACGAACCGCTCGCATGCATCAATGTCCTTATAAGCCCGCTAGAGAAATGGCCGAAGGAGGACCTGCAACGCAATATCGAGTTCATGCGCGCCTTCAGAAATCATGTGTGTCCGCGCAACCGTGACGAAGGTACGAAAGGTTGAAAAGAATGCCACGAGTGAAGAGTGACCTGTTGCTGGTCGGAAGCCTTCCAGGGTCTTCGACGGAGTCTGTGCTGCGCCTCGCAAGCGAGCTGTTTGGCGACCTTGTGTTTGCCCTCCCCGATGGCGAAACTGGGCCGCGCGCCGCGTGGGTGGGCTATGATCGCGCGACGCTGATCAACCCACACCCGGATGTGGAGGTGATTCCGCAAACAGAGTCCCCAACGGACACACCGCGTCACGCCTATGAGACGCCGCTGGTGCGCATCCGGGAGGGCGTGAAAGAGCTCCACTGGAACTCTTGGCCGCGGATCGATGAGACACTCGTGTCGTATCAGTTGTTCCGCAATCTGAAGCGCGAGGGCGTCATTCCTTCGCATTTGCGATTTCAGGTGTGCCTGCCGTTTCCAGCCAGTGTTCTGTACGGATTCCGATACAATTACACCGCCGACCAGCCCATCGCCATGCGCGGGTTCGAAGAACTCGTCCGGCGCGAGTTGACGCGGCTGCTCTCCAAAATTCCCGCCAGTGAGTTGGCGCTCCAGTGGGACGTATGTTTCGAGGTCCTTGACCTAGAAGGCGTCCTTGCTTGGACTCTGGGCGACGCGTGGGAACGTTTCGCGGGTCCGGTAAGACGTTTGACTCATCTTGTTCCCGAGGATGTGCTACTCGGCTATCACTTGTGTTATGGCACTTTTCCAGAGTGGCCAATGTACGAGGCTAGGGATATGAGCTTGCTGGTCCGCATGGCGAACTACGCCATAGCGGAGTCGGGCCGGAAGGTGGATTGGATTCATATGGCTGGGCCGCGATACCTCCGCAGCGAAGACGACAAGTTTTTCAAGCCACTCGCAGATCTCAAGCGCGGCGATGCGCGTCCGTATCTGGGCATTGTGCTGCCGATGGATGGAGTCCGGGGCCTTGAACGGCGGGAGCGAACGGCATCGACGTATCTTTCGGACTTCGGCGTGTCCATGTACTGCGGCTTTGGGCGCCAACCCGGTATGGACGGCACACAAACAATGCGCGAGCATAGCCGTGTCGTTCGGTGTGTCAGGACCCGAAATGACGCGCGCATCGTTTGACACGAAAGCATCTCCAGGCCCGTCGCAAAATCGTCAGGCCGAATAGCTGCCGATATTACGCGGGCGAGGCTCTTTGCGCTGCTCAACTTCTCGCGAGCCGACTTATCAGGACCAACCCGGCTTGAGATCCGAACGTCGACACTCACTGCCATGTTTGAACCGTTTCCAGTAAAGCGCGGGTTTCGGAGACGACGCGAGCCGTAAACTTGGGATCGCGTACAAGCTCGGAGCTGAGCATCGGATTGCCCATATCGTCGTAATAAACGCCGGCCGCACCCGATTCATTCATCAGCACTTTCGTGATCACGCGCGCGGCCTGCTTCGGAGTGCTCCAGTACTTGACATAGGGAGCGAAGAGCGTAAGGAAGTGTTTCAGCAAAAAGCGTTGAAAGGCATTGGCGTCGCGACGGAGGCTGGAACCTGGATTGAAGCCTGGTTCTACGGCGTTAACACGCAGGCGAGTAGTCTCGCTGGCAAACTCCAGAGCCGGAGCAAGAGTGCACTGCTTCGAAGTGGCATAGGCATCTGCGCCCGGAATCTTGGAATCGCCGGGTTTCCAGTCGCCGCGCGCGCTCGCCTCGGCAGAAATGTAGCGGCCGCCACGAAAGACCGCTTTGGCGGGCTTTGTCTGTTCTCTCCCTCCGGCAACTTAGCGGGCATTAGCGCCACGATGCGTTTACCATCGGGCGAGAGACCAACAGTCCGGAGTTTCGAGAAAAGCTCGCGTCCGCTGCGCGACCACATCGGGCAGTTGCCTTGGCTATTATCGGAGGAATAGGCTAGCCATCGCCCATCGGGAGAAAAGGAAGGGAAATACTCATCCGCCGGCGTTTGCAGCAAAATCTCCGGCTTTCCGGTGCGCAGCCCCGCGCCGTCGCTCTCAAGCGGCACGGTCCATAAATCATCTTTCCCGCGATTCCGTTCTAGGAACGCTAGGCGTATCCCGTCGGGCGGAACTGAAGGCTCGCGTTAAGGGCCCGGTATGGGTTGGAACTCGAAGAGGAGGTTCAGTACGTCGGGCTCCCGGCGAACGGCGCCAGCTGAGAAGTTCGTTATTGGATCGCGACCGTGACGGGCGCGCTGGCTGCGCCGGCGACCGTCAAGATCACCGGAACGTCGTTAGCGGCGGCTATACCGGAGG
>JBEKHQ010000353.1:0-4567 GCA_050012195.1 Bryobacteraceae bacterium
CAGGGTCAGGGCTTGGATGCCCATTTGCGAGCAAGCTTCCACCAAGGTCCGGACCGATTCGATGCCGGCTCTGTGACCCGCCGCGCGAGGCAGGCTGCGCCGCCGCGCCCAGCGTCCATTACCGTCCATGATGATGGCGATGTGGGCCGGCAGGCGCTCGGAGTCGATTGCATTGGCCAGAACCCAGTCCTCGCTACCTGGCTTGAGAACCTCGAACAGGCTTTTCATTTCTTAGCTAAGTTTTTATGTTACACCCTTGGCGCGCCGTTGGCCCTAAAGTCGCGTTTGCAAGAACACCTTGGCGACAAATCCGACCATCAGCGCCGCCAGTCCGAGGAAGGTTCCGAAGGGCAACTCATAGGTGGCCATGTCCTTGCGCTTGATCCAGATATAAAGCAGACCCACCACCGAGCCCGCCACCGATCCGACGATCACCACCAACAACGCGGCTTGTAACCCAAGAAAAGCGCCGATCATCGCGATCATCTTTATGTCGCCCAGCCCCAAGCCCTCGCGATGGCGCAGCTTTTCATAAATCGCTCCCACCAGCCACAACATGCCGCCGGCAACGGCCGCCGAAAAGATCGATTCGCCCACCGAGTTCAATCGCCAGTGGTGGACCGAGTGAAACAGCAATCCATACAAGCCGACATCCATCGGAACGAAAGCGGCTAGGAGCGCGCCGGCCGCGGCCCCGCCGAGCGTAAACTCATCTGGCAGGATTCGTTCCTCGAGATCCGAGAAAAGCAGCGTGATCTGGATCGCGCCGAAGACGCAGAATTTCGCGGCTGCGGCGCTGACGCCCAGAAAGAAGACTGAGCAAAAGAAGGCAGCGGCGGTCGCGAGTTCGACCACCGGGTAGCGAATGGGAATACGCTCATGGCACTTGCGGCAACGTCCGCCGAGCGCCACAAAGCTTACCACCGGGATGTTATCGAACCAGGCGACGGGCGCGTTGCAGCGCGGGCAGTACGAACGCGGCGCGACCACCGAAAGATCGCGCGGCAGCCGGTAAATGCAGACATTCAGAAAGCTGCCGATGAGAAGGCCTAACAAGGCCGCTATCAATGCCTCAATCAAGCCAGAATTCTCTCATAAACGCGCAGCGTCTCGCGGATCATGCGGTCGACTGAAAACTCCTTTTCGACGCGAATGCGGGCGCGCGCGGACAGACGTTCCGCCAGTGGGCGATCCGCGAGCAAACGCTCGATGGCCCGTGCAACGTCGGCCGGCTGGTTCGAGGTTAGCAAGCCAGTCTCGCCGTCGTGCACAATTTCCGGAAGCCCTCCGACGTTGCTCGCGATCACCGGCACACCGTAAGCCATGGCGAGCAGCGCGGCAGATCCCAAGCCTTCCAAGCTTGAAATATAGACGAATAGCGCGGCTTCCGGAAGGTCGCGGGTGAGGTTCGTGGAAAACGAAATGGGAATACCGCACAGCGCAGCCGCCTGTTCGATGATGCTTTTTCCTTTGCCGGGATCGTTGGAATCGATCGCCAGGACGCGCGTTCGCGGCTCCATTTTGAATGCGGGCGGGATGGGAACGCCATCGTGGACCACGTCGAGGCGATCGGCGCTAATGCCCGCGTCGAGCAGCGTTCGCCGCACGTATTCCGACACTGCGATGAACCGCGTCGCACGCCGGTATTTCCGTCTCGAAGCCAGGCCGTGACCCGGTGGGAATGCCACTCGCCGCGATACAACCAAAGGTTTGCCGGTAAGCAGAGCGAAGTTGTGGGCGCGCGCGTCGTGCGCGTGGATCAAATCCGCGCCGGAAGTCGCGGTCATGAGCGCGCGCAGGCCGAGCGGCCGGGCATCCAGTTGCTGAGCCAGCGCGGCCTGGAGCAAAGGGGATTCCGCGGGCGCCAATAACCGCACGCCGATCCTTTCGGCTGCCAGTCCGCGCAACAGGTATAGCGCTTGCCATTGCCCGCCGCGCATCTCGGCGCCGGTGTCGATGTGCAAAATCAGCAAAGCTACCTTCGCGGACTCATGTTCTTGGCCTTGGCGTATTTCAGGAAATTGTAGAGGGCTGCCATGTGCGCGATCGCGAGACCCTCGGCTCCATCCAGAAAACCGCGTTCCAGGACGTAGGTGCGGAAGAAAGTCCAAGGCGGATCGAGCGCCAGGTGGCGCCAGCCGATCTGCGCGTTTTGATCGACCAGTTGCTCGGCCGCGAGCGTGGTGTAACGATCCATGGTTCTCAGATGCTCGGACAGCGAGCTGCACGTGAAGTGCAGGAGGCTGGATTCGAGGCGCCCGACGCTGCCCTCCACCACCACCGACTCGTGCACATAACTTCCAACCCACTTGGCGCGCCGCCGATCGAACAAGCGAACTTTGCGGTCCGGATACCAACCCGAATGCAAGATCCAGCGGCCTAAATACTGCGCCATGCGCGGCATGGTATAAGCGTCAAAGTCGGGGCCGTTTTTCTTGATCTGCCAGATCTCGGCTTCGAGCGCTTCGCTCAAGGCTTCGTCGGCGTCGAGCGAGAGAACCCAGTCGTTCTCGCAGCACTCGGATGCGTAGTTCTTCTGACCCGCATAGCCGCGCCAGGCCAGATCGAGGACGCGCGCGCCGAGTTTGGTGGCCAGTTCGACGGTGCGGTCGTTCGACCCGCTATCGATCACGACGATTTCGTCGCAACAGCGCAAGCTCTCGATGGCTCGGGCGATGTTGCGTTCCTCGTTGTAGGTGATGATCGCGGCCGAGATCTTCATCCGGTGCTGCTGTTAGTTTAGCGCGGGGGTGGTGCGAGGGTCCTTAACTTCCGCTAGGGCGTAGTTTTGGGTAAACTCGACATCGTCACCCGGAGGCGGTTATGCCGTCGTCATCGGAAGCATCACCGCTTAAAACCGTTGAGGAGGGTGAGCACCTCGAATGGCCCGTTCCTCCGTGGAGTTGCGACTACCTGCTCGTTGGGGAGCCCGCGCGTGGGGGCGCCGGCGATTTGACGTCTGCCTTTCGTCTGTTTTTATCAGCCGCGAAAAGAGGCGATTCGTCCTCGCAAATCAATCTCGGAAACTTCTACAGCGCTGGAATTGGAGTGAAGCGGAACCGTGAGAGGGCTCTCTATTGGTATCGACGAGCCTATCGCCAAGGTGAGCGCGCTGCCGCCAGCAATATCGGTAGTCTCCTCAAGGGCGAGAAACAACTGAACCAAGCCCTCGCATGGTTCGAGCGCGCGGTGAATTTAAACGACGGCGATGCAAATCTAGAGATCGCGAACATTTATCTCCGGCGAAATGACAAAGTCAAGGCCAAGCGCTATCTCAGAGAGGTCGGTAAAGCGAGTGCGCATGACGTCACCGACACATCCAAGGAGCAGGCGCAGAAGCTGCTTAAACGACTTGAACGCGAAGTTTCTGACGAGTGATCGGAGGGGCATCCTTCATGAGCCGATCATACTAACCCCGACTGAATGAGAGGCTCCAACTGACCAAGATTCCCAACGGAGCGGTGGTGCATTTCACGTCGACGACCGGCGGCGATTCGATCCCTTGTGGCAGCGAGGTCTGCTTGGCCGCGAACCAGAAGCCAGGGCCCGCTACGAACGGGAAATGCTGCCTGGGTTCGACGCCATCGTCTGCTTCACGGGGCGCGACCGAGCGGAGCTTCAGGCGTCGGCCCGGCGGTCATGGCGCCTCAATCGAATTCTGCCCAAACAACAGTGTGGTCGGAAGCGGCAGCGACTTTACGCGGGGCCATATCGACTTCGGCGGTATGGCAACGTGCAGCCATCACGCCGGTAGCGAGGATATGGTCGATGCGCCAGCCGAAATTGCGGTCGAAGGCGTTGCGAAAGAAATCCCAATACGTATACTGAACGACATCCGGGTGAAGTTTGCGAAACACGTCAACGAATCCCCAGGCCACGGTTTCTTTGTAGGCATTCCGGGCGTCGATGTGGAAATCAACATCGTTCACGCGTTTTTCAGGGTGGTAGACGTCAATGGGCTCCGGGGCGACATTGAGATCGCCAAGCCAGATCGCCGGTTGATGGGGACTCAAGGCGCTCTCGAAATATGCGCGCAGGCGTCGAAACCAGGCGAGCTTCAACGCGTATTTCTCTGAAGAAATCGAAGACCCCTGTGGAACGTAACTATTGATGATCGGCACCCCGCCGACGACGGTTTGGATTATCCGGAAGTCTTCGTTGTCGGGCCCCTCATGAAGCCCGTAAATCACCTTTTCCGGGGCCGCGCGGGTTAGCGTCGCCACTCCGTTATAGGCCTTCATGCCGCGAAAAGACGCGTAGTATCCCGCTTCGCCAATAGCATCGACAGGAAAGTCTTGGTCCTGGATCTTGGTTTCCTGCAAACACATCACATCGGGTTTGTGCTCGGCGATCCAGTCGAGCACGATCGGAAGGCGCCGCCGGATGGAATTTACGTTGTAGGTGGCGACTTTCATCGTGACGGGTGTTTCGGCATTGCTTGATTATGCCGTATCGTCACTGGGCTGCTCGCTGCTGTGAGAACGGCTTTGCGTACGCGGGATCAATAGGCATCAATAAAATGGTGTTAGACCCGCGCATAGAGCGGGATCGGATCGCCGAGGTTATT
>JBEKHQ010000354.1:0-4566 GCA_050012195.1 Bryobacteraceae bacterium
AGCCACCGACCACGGGGAGATTACCGTCAGCCTCAAGAGCGTCAACCATCGCGCCCTGGATCTCCACTTTCATCTGCCCGCCGAGTTCGATCCGCATGAGCCCGCGATGCGCGCCGCCATCAAACGCGCGGTGCTGCGCGGACATGTGGATGTCCGATGCTCTCTGGCGCGGGTCGGCGACCGAGTGACCGGTGGATTGAACGTTCCCTTATTCCGCGCCTACCTGGCCGCCTTTCGGCATGCGGCCGAGGAGGAAGGCCTGGAGCAGCAGCCCGACTTGAATCGCATTTTTCAATATCCCGGGATGTTCGGCGCCGCCGAAGTGGAGGAGTCCGACGCGTCCATCGAAGGCGCCGCCGTTGCGGCGATCGAGGAAGCCTTACAAGCTTTCAATCAATTCCGGAGTCGCGAGGGCGCCGAGCTCGCTCTCTTCCTGCGCGAGCAGAATCGTTCCATTCGCGAACAGACCCGGGAAATGCAGAAGATTCGCTCCGAAGCCGTACCCGCCTTTCAAAAACGGCTGCTCGAAAAGCTCGGCGAACTGCTCGGCAACTCCAGCGTCGATCCGCAGAGGCTCGCGCAAGAGGCCGCTATTTTAGCCGACCGCAGCGATATCGGGGAGGAGATCGAGCGCCTCGAAATCCACTCCCGGCAATTGGAGGAGACTCTGGACGCGGGCGGCGAGGTGGGCAAGAAGCTGGACTTTCTGCTGCAGGAGATGAACCGCGAATCCAATACCATTCTGTCCAAGACCAATGGCATCGGGGAACTGGGGTTGCGGATCACGGACCTCGCGCTGGCTGCCAAGGCCTCCATCGACAAGATCCGGGAGCAGGCCCTCAATCTTGAATAGCCAGGCTCGAATGATCTCCGTCTTCATCATCTCCGCGCCGTCGGGCTCCGGAAAATCCACGCTCGTCCACCGCCTGCTCGAAACCGTTCCGGATTTGACCTTTTCGATTTCCTACACCACCCGCCCGCCGCGTCCGGCCGAAAAAGACGGCGTCGATTACAACTTCATCTCGCGGGACGACTTTGGAGCCCGCCTGGCGCGCTCCGAGTTTCTGGAATACGCCGAGGTTTTCGGCAATTACTACGGCACCAATCGGGCTAGCTTCGAAAAGGCCGTCCAGGAGGGCCGGGACCTGGTACTCGACATCGACGTCCAGGGTGCGCGACAATTGAAGGTAGCGATTCCGGAAGCGATCAGTATATTCGTGCTTCCGCCGTCCCGGGCAGTTCTTGAGCAGCGGCTTCGCGCGCGATCGCAGGACAGCGAGGAAGTCATCGAGCGCCGCTTGAAGGGCGCCGCCGAAGAGGTTCGGAATTATACGCAGTACGATTTCGTTCTGATTAACCGGGAGATCGAGGCGTCGGCCGCGCGGCTGGCCTCCATCGTGGAGGCCGAGCGTTTGCGAAAGGCGAGGATGGAAGAAGAAGTCGCGCCCATTCTCGAGAGCTTCGAACGCACCGATTCTTGAAAAGCTGAGGTGTTATTGATATGGCTGAGAGATTGAAGAACAACGCGATGTACGCGATTCCGGACGACAGCGAGCACAGCACGTACCGGTTCATCATCGTCGCCGCCAAGCGCGCGCGGCAATTGCAGAATGGCGCTCGTCCGTTTCTCCCAACCACGTCCAAGAAACCGACCGTGACATCCATGGAGGAGGTCCGTCGGGGCTTGGTGAAGTACACCGACGCGCTGCGCGTGCAGGCAGAGGAAATCCCCCCCGCGGAGTAAGGCGTGAACGCTATCTTGGGCGTCGGCGGAGGAATCGCCGCGTATAAATCCGCCGAGTTGGCCCGGGCTTTGATGGAACGCGGGCTTCGCGTCCAGGTGGTCCTTACCGAAACCGCCCAAAGGTTCATCACTCCGCTTACTTTCGCCGCGCTCACAGGCCGCAAGGTGATCACCGATTTGTTCTCTTCCGGAAGTTCGGAGGAAACCCTTTCCAGCGCCATCCAGCACATCGCCGTCGCCGAGGAGAACGACGTTCTGGTAGTCGCGCCCGCCACTGCGGATCTGATCGCGAAGCTCGCGCACGGCCTTGCCGACGACTTTCTAACTACCACGTATCTCGCCTTTATCGGCCCCGTGGTGCTCGCCCCGGCCATGAACAGCAATATGTGGATGCATCCGGCAACGCAAGCAAATCTGGCGATCCTTAAACAGCGTGGCCATCTGATCGTCGAGCCGGACGAGGGCATCCTCGCCTGCGGAATGACCGGCCCTGGAAGGCTGGCCGAGCCCGACAGGATCGCCGATATCGTCGCCGGTCTTGGGTCGGACCGCCGCGATCTGGATGGCGAGACGGTTCTCATCACCGCCGGACCCACCGAAGAGCCGCTCGATCCGGTTCGGTTCGTCTCCAATCGCTCCAGCGGCAAGATGGGCTATGCTCTGGCCGAAGCCGCCGCCCAGCGCGGCGCGCGCGTGATCCTGATTTCCGGACCCGTTCACCTGAGGGAGCCTCATGGCGTGGAAGTAGTTCACATTCGAACCGCGCTCGACATGCGCGAGGCCGTGATGGAGCATCTAGCGGCCGCCACGATCATCGTCAAGTCCGCCGCCGTGGCCGACTACCATATGTCCAAGGTCCCGCAACACAAAATCAAGAAAACCGCCACCAGAATGTCGCTCGAACTGGATCCCACACCCGATATCCTCGCCGAGCTGGGCCGTAAGAAAGGCGACCGGCTGCTCATCGGCTTCGCGGCCGAAACCGAGAATCTCCTTCAGAGCGCGCGCGCCAAGCTGGAATCGAAGAACTGCGACATGGTGGTGGCGAATTTGGTGAATCAGGACGGCACCGGTTTCGAAGCGGATGAGAACGAAGTGCTGCTGGTACTGCGCACCGGTGAAACCATCCCGATCGAACGCGCGCCCAAACGCGAAATCGCCGACCGTATCTTCGACCAGGTTCTGAAACTGCGTCTGGCGCTGCACGCGGCTCAATGACGCAGGACGAAATCCGCCGCCGTCTCGAGTTCTATCAGGACCTCGGCATAAAAACCCTGTACCGTCATGCGGCCCCCGCCGTTACTCTCGATCCGCCTCCCACGGTTGCCGAACCGGCGCTGCCCTCGCTTGAACCGGCCGGCGACACTCTGCTCAAGATACTCGATGATATCGGCGATTGCCGGCGCTGCCGCCTGCACGAGGGTCGCAACCGGCTGGTTTTCGGATCCGGCAACGAGCGCGCGAAACTGGTGTTCGTCGGCGAAGGCCCAGGCGCGGACGAGGATGCCCAGGGCCTGCCGTTCGTGGGCCGCGCAGGCCAACTGCTTTCTCAGATGATCGAAGGAACCGCCCAGAAAGAAGGCATTCCGCTGAAGCGCCCGGACGTTTACATCTGCAACGTCGTCAAATGCCGCCCGCCGGAAAATCGAACGCCGCAACCCGACGAAATGGAGATCTGCGGCCAGTTCCTAGCTCGCCAACTCCAAGCCATCCGGCCCAAGGCCATTTGCGCGCTCGGTTCCACGGCGGCCAAGGCGCTGCTCGGAACCAAGGAAGGCGTCACCCGGCTGCGTGGAAAATGGCAACAGTGGCGCGACATCCCCGTCATGGTCACTTATCACCCCTCTTATTTGTTGCGCCCCTACAATCAGAACGCGAAAAAAGAGGCTTGGGAGGACCTGAAAATGGTCCTGCACTATGTCTACGATTAGCGCCGCGCGCACGGGATTCTTCATCACGCTCGAAGGACCGGACGGCGGCGGAAAAAGCACTCAAGCCCGGACGCTGGCCGAACGGTTACGGCGCGAAGGTCACGCCGTGCTCGAATCGGTGGAACCGGGCGGGACGCGCATCGGCCAACAAATCCGGCGCATTCTGCTCGATCCCGAGTATTCCGAGCTCCACCCCACCGCCGAGCTTCTGTTGATGTTCGCCGCCCGCGCCCAGAATGTCGAGGAGTCGATTCTTCCCGCGCTCGATCGGGGCGAAATCGTCGTCTCCGATCGCTTCACCGACTCTTCCATCGCCTATCAGGGGGCCGGCCGCGGTTTGGGCTGGGACACCGTGCTCGCCGTAGACCGCATCGCCTGCCGCGGACTGAAACCCGACCTGACTCTATGCATCGACATCGATACGGAGACCGGCCTGGCGCGCGCTCGTTCGCGCAATCGCAGCGCAACGGCGAAAAGCGAATCGCGGCTGGACGAGCAAGCAGTCGAATTCCACCAAAAAGCTCGCGAAGCCTACCATGAGCTGGCGCGGTGCGAACCCGAGCGTTTCAAGTTGATCGACGGCAGCGGCGCTCCCGATGGCGTGGCCCAGAAGGTCTGGAATGAAGTGACAAAGCTGCTGGCCGGCCGGCTCAGCCCACCGTCTTCCGCTCGCTGATCCGGTCCACTTCCACCACCAGGAATCCCTTTGGATCTACGCGAAACGCGGGCGTAAACTTCGCTCCCCACACGATCTCGTCGTGGCGGTAGGAATATTGGGAGTGCACCACCTGGCTGAACGTATCGTCGAATCCCTGAAGCAATATCAGTAGCTCCGCCGCCACGTTCGCCAGATCCTGTGGGGTCTTGCCTTGCAAGGGGCTGGTTGCGTCG
>JBEKHQ010000355.1:0-4560 GCA_050012195.1 Bryobacteraceae bacterium
GTCTGGGAAGATGCATAGACGATGTGCGTTTCCGGATCGTAGGCGGCGCCGGGCCAGTTGGTGCCGCCCGCCGGCGAGGGCAGCGTGAGAGTGGCGAGCGGCCCGCCCGCTTTGCTCTCCGCCGGCGGCGTATACAGCGGCCCCAGCCGGTATTGCGAAGCGATTTTCACCGCTTCTGCCCGCAGCTCGGGAGTGAAGTCGATCAAGTCGTCGATCGCCACTCCTTGCCGATCGTGCGCGGGCGGCTTGGTCGGAAACGGCTGCGTCGGCGAATACCATTCGCCCGGCACGTCGCCTTGCGGGACCGGCCGCTCCTCAATCGGCCAGACCGGCTGGCCGGTGACGCGATCGAATACAAAAAGCCAGCACTGTTTGGTGGGTTGTATCACCGCCTTGACGGACTTGCCGCCGACGGTGATGTCGGCCAGGATGGGCGCGGAGGAAATGTCGTAGTCCCAAATCGGATGGTGCGACAACTGGAAGTGCCATTTCCGCTGCCCGGTCTTGAGGTCCACGCACACCAGCGTCTCGGCGAAAAGATTGTTGCCGGGCCGCTGGCCGCCGTAGTAGTCCGATGTCGGAGTCTCGACGGGAAGGTAGACCAACCCGAGCTGCTCGTCGACGGCGATCTGCGTCCACACTCCGTTGTTTCCGTTGGTCGCCCAGGACTCGCGCAGCCAGGTCTCATTACCGAATTCGCCCGGCTTGGGAATGGTATTGAACTGCCAGAGCTTTTTTCCGGTGCGAACGTCGAAGGCCAGCACCAATCCTTTGGTATTGTTGTGCGTCTTGGGAGCGTTGCCCTCGCGGAAGGACGAACCAACGATAACGATACCGCTGCGGGTTACGGCCGGCGTCGAGTGCAGTCCGATTTCACCGTTGACCAGATCGATAGGTTGGCCCGTTCCGTAAACGGCGAATGTTTTCATGTCCACCAAACCGCCCGCTCCGAATGTCTTAATGGGCGCGCCGGTTTTGGCGTCGAGAGCGACCAGCCGGTAGCCGGGCGTCACGTAAATGATGCGGTCGTCGCCCTTGCCATCGCTCCAGTATGAGAGACCGCGGCCCGACAGTTGCCGGGCGGCAGCCGCTCCGCGCGCGCCCTCGTGCTCGCCGTGGACCCACAGGAGCTCGCCGGTTACCGCGTCCAGGGCTACGACCGTTCGGCGCGTGCCTGCGGTGGCGTACACCACCCCCTTCACCATGATCGGCGTGCCTTCCAACTTGTATTCGGGGCGCGTGCCGAGGTTATCGGTCTTGAAGCGCCACGCGATTTCGAGCTTGCTGAAGTTCGTCGCGTTGATCTGATCCAGCGGCGAATAGCGATAGTTGCTCAGGTCTCCGGCATAGGAGGGCCATTCGCCGTTGCTCGTGCCGGACTGTCCTGACAAGCGCAAGGTCAGCGAAACCATCAAAGCGAGTCCCGTCGCAAATCGATACATTTGTGGCATCGTGGTTCGATCATTTCTTACCTGTGGCATATTCAGTCCGGCTTGACCGTGATGGTCACATCGGCTTTGGTCGCCAGCGCGCTGTCGCTGGCGGTGGCTCGCAGGATATAGGTTCCGGGCGCGGCGAACTGCACCGTGGTGACGGCCTTGCCATCAGCGACCTTGGTCGGTCCGGGCGCATCGAACGTCACTTTGGCCGGCCCGCGATACTCCATCCAAGTGACGGTCAAGCCTCTGGGACGCGCAGCGGTCACGGAGTTGGTTTGCGCCGGCGGCGCGCCCGGCCGAGGCGCACGCACTGGCCGCGGCTTGGGCAAACCGTCGTCCGTCACCAGCGCCGTCAGCGTCAGCGCTCTCGTCACGCTCGCACCTTCAACCGGAATGACGCTGACAGCGGGCGGTTGGTTGGGATCATCTTCGCCCATGCTCAGATAGCCATGCGACATGATCATGCGCTCGGTAATTTCCTCTTCCGCCGAGAGCTGTCCGTAGGCTTTCTCGCTGTGGCCATGCGCGGTGATGGTCCAGACCAGTTCCTGTTGGCCCCAATCCTTGGGCACTTCAACCCGAAACGCGAAGCTCTGCCGGCGCGGCAAAAAGTAGGTCGGCTGTCCGCGATCGGCTACCCCGGGTTCCAGTTTGTTGTCCTGCCCGGCGGGAATCGCGAGTTCTTCCACCCAATTGCGGTTGAAGTATCCGAACACCATCGTGAAGGTGCCGTCCGCGTTGCGCAGCCAGCCTTCGTAAACCGGCTGGACGTCCTGGCCAGCCGAAAACTTGGTCTGAGGAATATAGGTGGGCGCGGGCGGCTGCGCGGCGAGGGCCATTGCGGCAAGCAACGCGATTCCGCCCAACCTTCGCCGGCGTAACATTACTTGCTGGCCTGAGTCGTCTTTCGGGTCAGCAACCGTTGCTGGTAATCCGCGTCGTCCAAGTAGTACAAGCTGACCCACGCGAAGCCCATCTCGTCGATGGTCCGCTGGCCGTAGCCGACCCAGTTTTTCGGATTCGGATTGTGCGGATTGTGATCCGTGTTGTCGTGCCAGGTGGTGATGTGAATGACGGTACCGGCCGGCAGGAGCGGCGCGACATCCTCGGCATACGGGTAAGTGATGCTCCAGCCAAATTGGTAATTGCTTACGCAACTGAGCGTCTCGGTCCTGGCCGGTCCCGGCCGCGCGGAGTCCGCTCGCACATCGGGATAAATCGCCTCCATGCATTGCGCTTTTCCGCGCGTGTGGAAGTGCGGTTGAAAGGCAGAGAGCACCGCCGGCTTGGGCAGCCGAAAGTAGCCATCGCTCCGGACCACTTGCCCGGCCGGAAT
This sequence comes from Bryobacteraceae bacterium, assembly GCA_050012195.1. Taxonomy (GTDB): domain Bacteria; phylum Acidobacteriota; class Terriglobia; order Bryobacterales; family Bryobacteraceae; genus Palsa-89. Next base: position 2,776 of record JBEKHQ010000355.1, read on the forward strand.
GTCGAGGTCCGTCACATCGCCCATGTGCTGCGTGAACGCCACGTACTTGGGCGGCGCGTTCTTAGGAAACAACTTGAGGCCCAGTGACACGCTGACCAATGTCTCCTCCCCGTCCGGGTGCAGGTGCAGGTTGAAATGAATCTTCGAACCGGCCTTGATCAGACGGCCCGAATTCTCGGGAAAGATGTCGGCGTTCTTGCCCACCGCATATTCGTTCAAGAACAGCCCCACCGGATCTTCTTCCGGATCGTCCACCAGATTCGTGTCGGCGTGATGCACCACCTTGAAGCCGGTGTCGGGCTTGGTCTCCACCGCCTGGACATACATGTCCTCGGTAAAGTGCGGATCGACATCGATGTCATAAAACTCGTCCTGGCCGCGCGCCCGAAGCTTGTAAGGCTTGGGCATGGAGACGATCAAATCCGGCTTGCCGATGTGCCATTTGTCCCAATCGGTGAACTGGCGGGGCGGCGGCATGTCGGCGGGATTTCCTTCCGGCGCGCCGCGATCCGCCCAATTGGAAATGGTCGCGATCTCGGTTTCGGTGAGCGAGGGATCGTCCTTGAACTTAGCGATTCCGACGTTGCGATCGATATGCCAGGGCGGCATCACCCGCAGGACCACTTTTTCCTTGATGGACTTCGCCCAGGGACGCGATTCCTGATAGGTCAGCAGCGACATGGGCGCGATCGATCCGGGACGATGGCAATTCTGACAGGCGCGCTGGAGGATGGGCGCGACGTCCTTGGAAAACGTGGCGTCGACCGGTTTGGTGGAATCGCCGGCGAAGGCCGCGGATGCCACGAAGAACATCGAAAGGGTGAAGCTTACGGCGGAGAGCCTCGAGCCGATCATGGTCACCTCCAGGTGCCAAACGTCCGTTGTCAAAATCTTATCGCAGACGGAGAAACCGTGCCGGGGCGGGCCGGCGTTGACAGGGCGGGCCGGCGACGGCGATTGGGTCCGACTGCCGAATGATACGATACCAAGACCGGAGATTCCGCCGGGTTGTTTCGCAAGCTTGCGCTGCCGATCGATATCCAGCGTGCACTGCGGATGGCTCTTCAAACTCCGGCAAAAACTCCGCAGCGCGGAACGTGTTCAGACGCGGAAGCCCAGGCTTTCGAAAGCGCATAGCCCTCAACTTGTTTGAGTAACGCGATCCACCCGCTGCTTCGCTGCCACTTGAGCGAGGCGAGCCGCCCTTCTGCTACGATCAGCCGTGGCTTCTCCAAACAGGCTTTCAATGGCGCAATGGATTGCCCTGGTGCTGGCCGCCATCTTTTACGTTGTCGCGGGAACGCTGCATTTCCTCAGGCCCGAGTTCTATTTGAAAATCATGCCTCCCTACATTCCGTGGCATGCGGCGATGGTCGAGATCAGCGGCTTTTTCGAAATCCTCGGTGGCGTGGGTCTCCTGATCCCTCGGACGCGGCGTGCAGCGGCCTGGGGACTGGTGTTGCTGTTAATCGCGGTTTTTCCCGCCAACCTCTATATGGCGACGAATCCGATCGAGACCGGCGCTACCTCCATCGCGCCTGCGCTCAGGTGGGGGCGGCTCCCTCTTCAGGCGCTCTTCGTTTGGTGGGTCCTCTGGTGTTCGCGGCCTCGGTAGATGTTCTGGACACATCGTAGTTTTTGGATTCTGCCGATTTTGGTCGCGGCGATTCTCGGCGGTCTTACCGCGATCGTTACCAACACGCGGCTGAAGAAAATCTACCAGCGCAGATTTCCCGAGTCGCGCCGCGAGCGGCAGTTTTTGGCCTCACTAGGATTCTTCAACAC
>JBEKHQ010000356.1:0-4552 GCA_050012195.1 Bryobacteraceae bacterium
AAGTCGGTATCGGAGCAGCGGTAGGCTCAGCGGCTGTTGAAGGACGTGACCTGGTGCAGAGGCTCGGGCATGTCGGCTAGGATGTAGGCCATCACCGCCATGGCCGCGATGTTGGCGCGCAGATCCTCGGGCCGGACTTTGTCGGTGGTGTCGGCGCGGGAGTGGTGCCAATCGAAATAGCGCGTTCCGGAAGTGCGTACCGCCAGGCCGGGAACGCCATCGCGCATGAGCGGTGCGATATCGGCGCCGCCGCCGCCGGGCTGGATGTAACCGGCGTCGATGCGTTCGAGCAGTTTTCCGATCTCGCGAACTCTGGCGAGGGCTACCGGCGAATCGCCAGGGGAACTGATGCCGAAGCCGGCGGGCTTTTCCGCGCCGCCGTCCATTTCAATGGCCGCGACGTGATTGCGGATATCGGCGCCGATCCATTCGCGGTAGGCCAGACCGCCGGCGCCGCCGTTTTCCTCGTTGGTCCAAAAGACGACGCGCAGAGTGCGGCGGGGATGCAGCCCCAGCTGATGGATTATGTGCGCGGCCTCGAGCGCGGTGATGATTCCGGAGCCGTCGTCCTGCGCGCCGGAGCCGACATCCCAGGAATCGATGTGGCCGCCGATGACGACGATTTCGTCGGGTTTTTCGCGGCCGGGAATGTCGCCGATGACGTTGGCCGAATCGGCGTCGGGGAGCGTGCGGGCTTCCATTTCTAAGTGAACGCTGACGGAGTTGCCCGCGTCGGCCAGGCGCTGGATCAGGAGCGCGTCCTCGATGGTGACGGCGGCGGCGGGAATCTTGGGAAGGCCTTCGGTGTATTCGAGCGCGCCTGTGTGGGGCGATTGCAAGCTGACCGGAGTGACGGAACGGACCAGGGTGGCGACGGCTCCGAGGCGCGCGGCGCGGGAGGGCCCGGAAGTTCGGTAGACGACGGTGCGGCTGTAGCCTTCGAAAGGAACGTTGAAGAGCACGATTTTGCCTTCGACGCCGGCGCGGCCTTTCTTCTCGAGCTCCTCGAAGCTGGAGACGATGACGACCTCGGCGGTGATACCTTTTTTGGGCGTGGCGACGCTGCCGCCGAGGCCGAGCATGGTGAGGGGCCGGGCAACGGGTTCGACCAGCGCGGCGCTTTCGTTGCCGCGAACCCAGTGGGGAACCTTGACGCGCGGAGTGACGACGTTGACCAGACCATCGTCCTTCATTTGCGAGGCGGCCCAAGCGACGGCGCGTTCGAGAGACGGCGAACCGCTGAGCCGATTGCCGATGCGATCGCACAAGTAGGCGAGCTTATCCATGCCGCCGCGATCGATCAGCGCGGCGTCGATGAGTCGCGAGGCGGTTTCGCGGTATTGATCGGTGAGAGAAGCGGAGTCTTGCGCGAGAACGGGCAGGGCGGCCGCGACGAAGAAGAGGGCGCGTCGAAACATCACCCGTACAGCATAACAGCAGAATGGCGGGAGGTAATACCGGTACGTAGTGAACCGAGGGAGGGTCAACCGGCAATCCAGTCCTGGAACCGGAAGCCGTGGCGGTGCATTACTTCGCGGGCGGATTGGGCGGCTTCGGGGAGCACATAGAAAAAAGCGCCCACGCGTTCGCTGCGAAAGATGACGCCGCCGCTGTATTTGTCGGTTTCGACGGCATACTCGACGCCGGATTCGGTGAGGGCGGCTTCGAGGCGCAGAGCTTCCTTGAGTCTTTTGGCGATGTAGATGAGATCCATTTCCTGCTCGCCGAAATAGGACGCTTCGCGCCGCATTTCGGTTCAAGTTTATCGCGTTCGAATGTCGGTGGGAGGGCGGAGACCGGCTAACGCGAGGGGTTCGGCGAGGGTGGAATCGGCGAGGAGAAACGGATCGGAGGGCGGCGGGGCGGTTGGATGGCTGAAGGTGCGGCGTCGAGAAAACGAAGCCATTGCCGGAGCGGCGGGCGATACGTCGGCCGGAGGTCGCGGCTGTTTTTTGTGCTGGGCGAGTTGGCTGGTGGCGCGTTCTTGCTGCCATTCCTCGGCGGCGCGGCGTTCGGCTTGGATTTCGCGGAGGAGCCGGAAGGTTTGGTGGACTTGGCGCGAGAGACGCTGGCCGTGCATGCTGAGGGTGGCGAGGGTGCGGTTGTGTTGGTGCAGATTCTGGGCTATGGCGATGGCGTCGTTGGTCTCGGGGTGGTGGGTGGTAATGGCGGGGTAGTGACGGATGGCGCCCAAGGCGAGGACGTTGTTTTCGAGAGCGGCAACGCGATTGAGGCGCCAGGCGGCGTCGGCGAGAGATTGCACGAGGTGGTCTTCGATTGCGCCTTTGGGCTGGAGGTCGTCGGTGAAGCGCCGGGTATGGCGTTCGCAGGCGGCGAGATCCTCGGAAGGGAGCACGATGGTTTGACCGGTGAGACCATGGCGGAGCGTGTTCAGCGAAGAGCGCCGCTTGCCGTCCTCGGTGCGAGGTCCGGTGGAGTGCTGGGCATTGGAATGATTGATGGCGGCGCGATCAGCGAGGTCGAGGCCGTTGGGGGCCGAGAGGGGGAATGCGGTGTCGGACATTGGAAATCCTTTTCTGATCTGGAATAGCACGGGGGTGCGGACTGGATTGGGGTGGGGGCGAGGGGAGATTGTTTGGGGCGGGGTTGTGAACAGGCGCCGATTCTTGGAAGTAGTACTGGTACTTTTTTAGAAGCGTTAATTAGAATTCGCTTGCATCTTCGAGTTCAGCGGAGATATGCTCAGGTGTTCGAGGAGGACCCTATGAGACTAATGCGCGTTGCGGCTATGGTGTTCAGCTTTTGTTTCTTGGCGTTTTCTTATAATTTCAGCGATTCGGATGGGGTCGCGGCGACTCCGGAGCCGAGCACGATCGTCCTCCTGGCAGCCGGTTTGACGGGCATTGGTGTCGCAGCCTGGCGCCGCAACCGCAAACCGTAGATTGGTTCCGGGTCTCGAAAAGCAAGAAGCTTCCCAACCTCTCCCAGGGCAAACACTCGGTCCGCTCGTCGGCGTATTGAGCCTTGCGCTCGTGCTCGCAGTGGGCATGGCCGCCACTCGTTTAGTGGCGCCGAACGAAGGATGGTTTGCCGATCCCGCCTTCCACTTAGAGACCCAGGGATTTTTCGGTACAACGGTTCTGGAAAGCACCGGCACTTGGCTGGAAGGTGTCGATCGGCACACCTACTGGATACTTCCCCTTTACCCGCTGGCCGTGGCGCCACTATTTCGCGCCTTTGGTTTCGGCCTTTACACGATGCGGGCTCTCTCGATCTTCTGGGCTCTCACGGCGCTGTCGGCATTTTACCTGCTGATGCTTTCGCAAGCGGGGCGGAGCATTGCGCTGCTGGCGACGTTGCTCCTCGGGGTGGACTTCCATTTTCTGGTTGGGGCCGGCGTGGGGCGCATGGATATGATGTGCGCGGCGCTGGGATACAGCGCACTCGCCACATACATGGTGCTGCGCGAGCGCTCCCTTCGCGCGGCAATATTGGCAAGCTCGACGCTGGCGGTGGCAGGATGCCTGACACACCCCTGTGGGATTCTGGCCGTATGCGGGCTGGTCTTTCTAGCGTTTCGTTTTGATCGCGAGCGTTTAACCTGGAGCGTTCTCTCGTTGGCGGCGCTGCCTTGCGCCGTGGGATTGGCTGCTTACGGCGCCTACGCCCTTCAAGATTGGCCATCGTATGTGCGGCAGCTCACGGGCAATGTCTCGGGCGTGGCCGGTGAGGCGACGGGATCGACCAGATTCGACGGTCTAACGCATCCCCTGTCGGCCCTGCGCCGCGAGCTCCTGATCCGCTACATGAGCCCCTTCAACGGCGACTCATGGAAGAATCCGTACCGCACACAACTTGTGATCTTGTCGCTTTACTGGGGCGGAGTCATCGTCGCGCTACTTGACCGCCGCATCCGCAGCCAGAAAGCAGCCCGCTTGCTTCTTGCGCTGACCGGAATCTACTTCGTTATCATGTGGCTCTTCGAAGGCTTGAAGTTGAGGGTCTATATGGTTCACACTCTGCCGTTGTTCGCGGGCCTCGGGGCTTTGTGGATTTGGAATTGGACCGAAGGGCGACGATCCATGCGTGCCTCAGTGGTAGCGATAATTCTATGCATACAGTTTCTTGCGCTTGGTGTTGGAGTGCACAAGAACCAATATCATAATGAGCACCTGCCGGCTGCGGCGTACATGCTGGAGCACGGCCATCCAGGATCGCTCATCATGGCAAGCGGGCAATTCGCTTTCGAGTTCGGCTACGACGGGCGGCTCATAGACGACGTGAGGTTGGGGTATTTCACGGGGAAGAAGCCCGAATTCTTTGTGCGCGACGTCTGGTACGGTGAATGGCTCGACCATGCTAAGACTCGGGACCCGGAGATCTACAAGCACGTGAGCACGACGCTGGCTGCACGCTATCGCGAAGTATTCCGGAACCCCGGCTTTATCATCTACCAACAGCGCTGACCTGTGCGGGCCACTGCTTCGCGATTCTCTGGGAAGATCGCTTCCCCGAGCACGCCGGGCGATGGCAACCGAGAACCTGTTCACACAATCTCGTTGAGCGTCAATCGCGATCAAGTGCGGTGAGC
>JBEKHQ010000357.1:0-4547 GCA_050012195.1 Bryobacteraceae bacterium
GAATCCATTCTGACCCTGAGCGGCAATTGCGGGCTGCGCCTGATCGAGAACGTGGTGGCGCAAGCCTCGGCTTGCGCTTCGCGGCTGTAGCGCCGTACCCTCGACGTGCTACTCGGTCTACTGTGCTAGCCTTAGAAATGATTCCGAGGCTGGCACTAATTCGGCCGTCGCGTTGCCGCAAAGCGGGTCGATTTACCTATCCAATTGAGGGATCGCAAGGGTTGTAAATTCGAGTTGGACCGTCCAGACTGGAAGAAGATTCGCAATGCAATTTGACGTTTCCGACATCATGTTTATCGCGGTTGTGCTTTCCATCGCGGTGCTGCTGATCAATAGCGGCGGAGGCGGGGGACATCGCAAGCCGGTTCCGGTTCGTCTCTAAGATCAGTCTCCTTCAGGCGCTCGCCATCCGAGTGCATAAATGCCCACAGCGATCGTAATCGGCGGCGGCTTGGCCGGACTCGCCACCACTGCGGCTCTGGCCGACGCAGGCTTCCAAGTGGACCTCTTCGAGGCGCGAGGATTCCTGGGCGGACGCGCCACCTCTTACCCGCTGGCCGGCCCGAACGATACTTCCGAAGTAATCGACAACTGCCAGCACATCCTGCTGCGCTGCTGCTCCAATCTGCTCGACTTTTATAAGCGGCTCGGCGTCGCGGATCGAATCAAATTCTACAAGGAGTATCATTTCATCGAACCCGGCGGCCGGACGTCTACTTTGTCGGCGGGCCATCTTCGGGCGCCGCTCCATTTTGCCGGAAGCTTCCGGAAGCTGGCCTTTCTGAGCTTTTCCGACAAAGTCGCCATCGCGCGGGCCTTGCTGGACTTGTCTCGGGAACGCACGCGGCGCACGGATCTCGACCGCATCACGATGCTCGACTGGCTTCGCGAAAAGCGCCAGCCGGGGCGGGCCATCCAACGCTTTTGGAGGCAGGTGCTGGTCAGCGCGGTCAGCGAGGAATTGGATCTCACCGCAGCATCCCATGGATTCCAGGTTTTCTGGCTGGGCTTCCTGGCGAGTTCGAATGCGTATGAGATGGGCGTACCCTCCATTCCGCTGGGCGATCTGTACGCGGCCGAGAGCTGGAAACGGATGGGCAATGTTCGGGTGCATTGCCGCGCCGGCGTGGAACGCGTGGCCATCGAGAACGGATCGGCGCGCGCGATCCTCACGCAGGGCGAAGAGCTGAAAGCCGACTACTACGTGTCCGCTCTGCCGTTCGAGCGCGTGCCCTCGCTAGCGCCGGAGCTGGATTTGAACGTCGCCGGTCTCGAGTACTCTCCCATCACCGGCATTCATCTGTGGTTCGATCGCAGTCTCACGCAACTTCCGCAGGCCACGCTGCTGGATCGAACCATGCAGTGGATGTTCAACAAATCGGGCGGGCGCTATTTGCAATTGGTGGTCAGCGCATCCCGCAGCCTGGTGGAGATGAGCCGCGCGGACGTCATCGCACTGGCGCTGAAGGAGCTGGCCGAATTTTTCCCGCGCGCGCGGGAAGCGACGCTCGAGAAAGCGCACGTGGTGAAGGAAGTGCGGGCTACGTTTTCGCCCCGTCCTGGGGTCGAGGCGCTGCGTCCGCCAAGCGCAACCAAGTTCCCCAATTTCTTCCTGGCCGGCGATTGGACGCGCTCCGGCTGGCCAGCCACCATGGAAGGCGCGGTTCGCAGCGGGTACTTGGCGGCCGAAGCCGTTACGCGCGCCGCCGGAAATCCGCGGGAGTTCCTGCGGCCGGACGCGCCGTGACACGGGGTATCATGAGCTATGCGGCGTCTGATCTTATTGCTGGTTTTAGCAGTCTCGTTCTTCGGCGCGGATCTGACCACTCTCACGATCTCGGTGAAGACTAAGTCGGGCAAGCCCGTCGAGCGCGCCAGCGTGGTGGTGCGATTCGTCCAAGGCCGCTCCAAGGCTAAATTCGGCAAGTCCATTCGAACCGAATGGGAGTTGCGGACCAATCAGGAAGGCCTAGCCAAGATCCCTCCCATACCGCAGGGCACGATCTTGATCCAGGTGATCGCCAAGGACTTCCAGACCTTCGGCGAGAAGTTCGACGTCGATGAAGAGCAGAAGACCATCGAAATTACTCTGAATCCGCCGCAGCCGCAATATTCGGCGCACTAGCGACAGGCATCACATCCGTAATGTCCCCACCAGCTCGGTGACGCTGGCAAGTTTTTCTTGCTTCAAGTATCGATCCAGTTCGCGCGCGATGCGGACCGGCGCCGCGGGGTCCCAAAAGTTAGCCGTTCCCACCTGCACCGCCGACGCGCCCGCTATCAGAAACTCGGCCGCATCCTCGCCCGTCCGAATGCCTCCCAGACCGATCACCGGAATGCGCACAGCTTTCGACGCCTCATAAACCAGCCGCAGCGCGATGGGCTTGATAGCAGGGCCTGAAAGGCCTCCGAACCCCGCTCCGATGTGCGGCCGACGCTTGTGAGCGTCGATGGCGAGCGAGACGAACGTATTCACCAGGCTGATCGCGTCGGCGCCGGATCCCTCGGCCGCCTGAGCCAGCGGTTCGATTCGCGCGACGTTGGGAGACAGCTTCACGATCAAGGGACGACGCCGCGCGACGGCTCGCGCCAGGGATACCACCTCGGCTAACAACGCGGGGTCGCTCGCAAAATATATGCCGCCGTGTTTCGTGTTCGGACAAGAGACGTTCAGTTCGTACGCCGCGACTCCCTCGGCGTCCTCGAGAACTCGGATCACCTCCGCGTAGTCTTCGGGTGAATATCCGAATACGTTCGCGAAGATCGCGGTTTTGAGCTCCCGCAAGCGCGGCAACTTGTCGCGAACGAAGGCCCGGACACCGATGTTCTGGAGGCCGACGGAATTGATCATTCCGCCTTCGGCTTCAAACAGGCGCGGCGGCGGATTGCCCGCGATCGGCTCCCTTGAAAGCCCCTTGACCACCACTCCGCCGATGCGCGAGAGATCCGCGAGCTTCTCGAATTCCACTCCGTACCCGTAGGTTCCCGAAGCGGCGATCACCGGGTTGGTCAATTCCAGGCCGCAGAGGGTGATCCTAAGGCGGCTCATTTCCACCAAGAATAGCACTGGAGCCGTAAGTGGCACGCTTGCAGCGGCTCGGCTCCGTTAGTAGGGCATCCCCCTTATACAGAAGTCGAAGGAAAAGCCGATGGGAAACTATGGCAGAGGCTTCCGAAAGCTCGCAGGGCGTCGTATCGCGCCCCCGCGCTTTCCGTTCCCTGGCTTCAAAATACACCTTATTTTCCGCTACTTTGGTCTTTTGGGTGATGGCCACCGTGTTGGCTTACGACCTGCGCGAAGACAACGTCACCTTGCCTAAGGGATTATTGCTGTTCGTGATTGTGGTTCTGGTATCGACGGCCATATCCAGGTTCACCACCCGGCTGATGGCTCGGCCGCTCACCCAACTCCAGGCCGGCATCACCGCCGTGCGGAATGGGCAGCTTCAACCGGTCCCGGTGAGCAGAACGGGGGACGAAATCGAGTTTCTCGGCGACAGCTTCAACGCCATGATTGAAGCCCTGGCTCGTTCCCAAAACGAGATAAAACAGCAACAGAATCTGTTGGAGCGCGGAATTAAAGAACGCACTGAACAACTCCAAAAAGCTCTGCAAGAGGCGCAGGACGCGAATCTGGCCAAGAGCGAATTTCTGGCCAACGTGTCGCACGAACTGCGAACTCCCATGAACGGCGTGATCGGCATGCTGGACATGGTGCTGGACAACCATCTGGCGCCGGAGCTGGTGGAGCAGCTCGAAACCGCGCAGCGGTGCGCCTACTCGCTGCTCATGCTTCTGAACGATCTGTTGGACCTTTCCAAGGTGGAGGCCGGGAAGATGGTCCTGGAGAAGATCCCGTTCGACCTGCGAGTTCTGCTGGACGACTGCGTTAAGGCGCACCAGCCGAAAGCGGCTCAGAACAGCGTGGACCTGCGTCTGGAAATCGCGGACGAGATTTCCGCGCGGATTGTCGGCGACCCGCTGCGAGTCCGTCAGATTCTCTCGAACCTGGTGAGCAACGCCGTTAAGTTCACCGAGCACGGAACGGTGGTGGTCCGGGCCGAGCCGGTGTGCGCTCCCGGTCTGTTCAATCTGCAATTCAGCGTCGTGGACAGCGGCACCGGAATCCCACCCGACAAGCTCCTGTCCATATTCGATAAATTCACGCAGGCGGATGGGAGCGTCAGCCGCAAGTATGGCGGGACTGGGCTGGGGCTGGCTATTACCAAGAAGCTGGTGGAGCTGCATGGCGGCGAGATGAGCGTGGAAAGCGAGCTTGGCGTCGGTACCACTTTTACCGTGACACTACCCGCGGAGCGCGATAGCCGCGAACACGACGCAGAGTTGGCCGCGCCATTGCCTGTTTCGCCGAGCTGCAACGCCGTGGGTTCGGGCCGCATTCTGGTGGTGGAAGACAATGTCGTGAATCAAAAGGTCGTCACCTCGGCGCTCGCCAAGCGCGGCTATTCCATCGAACTGGCAAGCGATGGCCGGGAGGCGTTGGCCAAACTGGATGGGTCGCCGGCCTTTGATCTGGTGCTGATGGA
>JBEKHQ010000358.1:0-4540 GCA_050012195.1 Bryobacteraceae bacterium
CCGACATACTCGAAGGAGCAATCGAAGAACTTCTTCAATTCCCGCGTTGACGCCAACAGCGCGTCGGGAACCTCGACATACTCGGGCTGAACCCGTCCGTATGCCTGGCACAATTTGGCCTTGTACTTCTTCAGAAACGCTTCCCGCTCGCCCGCCGGCAGCCGCAGCGCCAGCTTGCCCTCTTTGCTCAGGTAGCTGAACATATGGCCGTTCAACGACGTGTAAGGAGGGGTCGCGCCCTTCCGTTCGACCTTCGGATTCGTGGCCACCAGCTTTTCGTACAACGCAAGTTTGTCCGATGGCGCGGTTCCCGCTGCCGGCTTTGCCATGCGCGCATTCCTCCCTGGCCCAGTGTATCGAAAGGCCGGCGCGGCGGGCGCTTTCCTTCACTTCTCCACGAACTCGCGCAGCTTTCCCAAGGCGTCGTCCCAGCGCTTCGAAATCAAGTCGAGATAGCGGCGCGCGTCTTCCAGGTACTGCAAGTCTAATAGCCAAATGGTCTCGCGACCATGCCGCGTGCTGCGCATGAGACCGGCCTCCTCCAACACGCGCAGATGCTTCGTGATCGCTTGACGTGTGACCGTCGAACCCTGGGTCAACCGGGTGATGGACATCGGCCCGTCCTCGCAGAGTCGCGAGACGAGCCGCAAGCGGGTCTTGTCTCCCAGAGCCGCGAATAAAGGAGCGGAGCTAATCGGCTCCGGCGTGGCTCTCGAGTTTCGGCGCGTGGCCAAGGTACCCCTCAATCAGTTTCACCACGATGCTCCAACCGCCTTCGTTGGCCGTGAACGCCTTCGCGCGCCGGTCGATCGGAATTTGATCGAAGCCCGACTCGCTGACGGTCAGCATCACGCCGTCCGCCACCTGCTCCAAGGAAAAGGCGACCAGCGTGGTCGGCTCGGCGGCGTAATCGGCGCCCGGCTCGATCGCGTGCGGATGCCAGCGGAAGGAGAACAACCGCCCAGGCTCAATCTTCTCGATCATAATCTCGAAAGGCTTGCCGGCATGTTGTTCCTGTTGCTTTGCCACTTCGGGGTCCACTGTCGTGCCCACGATCGTGACGCTCATTTTTGCGCCCGGCCTGAATGGGCCGTCGAACTTCATCCCAAACCAGCTCCCGAGCTCGGTCGAATCCGATATCGCTCGCCACACTCGCTCCAGCGTCGCGCGCAGCAGGATCTTCTTCTCGATGCGATCCGTATTCATGCGCAACCTCCAGGTTGCAGAATATCCGATCGCGGAACGAAATGCAACCCAAACGTTGCGGAGAGTATCCGCATCCCGCGCTGCTATCCTTAATACAGTGTCAGCGCCGCTTAATTTCCATCTGGAGCAGTACGACGGGCCGCTCGACCTGCTTCTCGATCTGATTCGCAAGCAGGAAATCAATATCTACGATATTCCCATCGCTTCCATAACCCGGCAGTATCTCGAGTACATGCAGCACGCGCTCGAGCTGGATATCGAGCTGAGCGCGGAGTTCGTCTATATGGCCTCCACGCTGATCCACATCAAATCGCGCATGCTGCTGCCGCAGGATCCGGAGCTGGAGAAAATGGAGGGCCAGGACGACCCGCGCCGGGAGCTGGTGGACCGGCTGCTGGAGCACGAGCGCTTCAAGAACGCCGCCGAGATGCTGCAGCAAAAGCGCATGGTGGAGGAGGCGGTCTGGTCGAATCCGCAGATGGATCGGTTTCTGGCCGAAGAGGACGAGCCGGGTCTCGAGGTCTCGATCGTCGATCTGGTGAAGACCTTGCAAATCGTGCTGGAGCGAGCCAAGAACCGGCCCATCTACGAAATCGGCAAGGAAGACGTCAGCATTCCGGACATGATTCGGTATCTGGAAGCGACCTTCCGCCAGCTTCCTCAAGGCGGCTCCGTTTCCGTGACCGATCTTTTTGAGCGCCAGGGCAGCCGGCGCGCGATGATCTGTCTGTTTCTAGCGATGCTCGAACTGGTGCGCCGCCAGGTGCTGGTGTTGACCCAGAAGGACGCTTTCGGCGACATTGGATTGAAGAAGCAGCGCGCTTTCGACGAAGATCTCGAGCAATCGCTCGCGGCCATTGAACAGGAATACATCTAGAAACAAATGGAACCCTCCGAAGTATCATCTGCCCTGGAACTGAATGGGCAGGCCGAGAACGTCGATTCCGGTTACGCCCAGCTCAAGGCCGTGGTCGAAGCCGTGATCTACGTCACCGACGAGCCGCTGTCCGCCGATCAGATCGCCACCGCACTCCAGAAACCCGCGGCCGATGTCGGGCGGATTCTGGCGGAACTCACGGCCGAATACAATCTGCCCAGCCACGGCCTCACGATCCGCGAAATCGCGGGAGGCTACAAGCTATCCACTAAGCCGGAGCATCACGAAGCGATCCGCGCGTTCGTCAAAAATCTGAAGCCGGCGTTGAAGCTTTCGTTGCCCGCGCTGGAAACCCTCGCGCTCATCGCGTACAAGCAGCCGATCACTGCGCCGGAAGTGATGGAGGTCCGCGGAGTCCAAGGCGCGGGCGTGCTGAAGACGCTGCTGGACCGCAAGCTGATCGCCACCGCGGGCCGAAGGCAGGTGCTCGGCAAGCCGATTCTGTACAAGACCACCAAGGAATTTCTGGTCCAGTTCGGGCTGAAAGATTTGAGCGAATTGCCGACGCTCAAGGAGTTCGAGGAGCTGGGGCGCTTGTCGGCCGCCGAACCCGATGTCCCGGCGGAGCCGAGCGCGGACGTCGCCGAATAAATGCCAGAAGAACGGCTACAGAAGTTGCTCGCGCACGCCGGAATCGCCAGCCGGCGCAAGGCCGAACAGTTGATCGTGGAAGGCCGCGTGACGGTTAACGGCGCGGTGATCACAGAGCTTGGAACCAAAGCCGATTCCGAGCGCGACCACATCAAGGTGGACGGCCGGCGCATCCACGCTCCTGAGCGGCCGGTGTACATTGCCATCAACAAGCCCAAGAATTTCGTGACCACGGTCAGCGATCCGGAAGGCCGCGCGACCGTGATGGATCTGCTGCGGGGAGTGAAAGCGCGCGTCTATCCGGTGGGTCGCCTGGATTATCACAGCGAAGGTCTCCTGCTGCTCACCAACGACGGCGAGTTCGCGAAACGCATCACGTCCGCTGCCACCCACGTCGCGAAGATCTACCTGGCGAAAACCAATGGCCCGATCACTCCCGAACAGGAAGAGCAGTTTCGGCGCGGCGTCCCGCTCAGTGGAAAACCAACAGCGCCCGCGGGCCTGCGGTTAATCCGCAAGGCCGATAATCCCTGGTATGAAGTGCGGCTCATCGAAGGACGCCAGAACCAGATCCGGCTGATGTTCCGACATTTCGGGCGGCTGGTGGAGAAGCTGCGGCGCGTGAAAATCGGTTTTCTGGAACTGGGATCGCTGAAGCCCGGCCAATTTCGCCATCTCGATGCTCGCGAAGTGGCGCGCTTTCGAAAGCTGTTGAAGATGGAGACGCCCTAGCGATGTCAGGAATTGCGGAGCTGCTTCGCCGGAGCCGCGTGATCGCGGTGGTCGGCCTTTCGAGCAAGAAATTCCGCGCGTCCTATGGCGTGGCCGAGTACATGCAGCGCGAAGGGTACCGCATCATTCCCGTGAATCCGAATGAGACCGAAGTGCTGGGCGAAACCGCCTACGCGCGCTTGGAGGATGTGCCGGAGCACGTCGACATTGTCGATATTTTTCGGCGGTCGGAATTCGTCGGGCCGCTGGTGGATTCCGCGATCCGCATCGGCGCTTCCGCGGTGTGGATGCAGGAAGGCGTGGAGGATTCCGAATCTGCCGGGAAGGCCAACCAGGCGGGTCTGGTGGTGGTGATGGATCGCTGCATTCTGAAGGAACACCAGCGCTACTTGCGATAGCGGTTAGAACCAGTATTCCCAGTGATGCGTGGCCACCACGTAGCCGCACAGGCACGCGTTGGTGATGGCGTGGACCAGGATGCAATCGCCCAGGCTGCGCGTTCGGACCATCCACCAGTTGTAGACGACGCCCGCGATCAGTCCGACGTCCCAGTAGGAGCCATGCTCGGCGGCGAACAGAACGGCGGTGATCCAGAATGCGGCCGGCTGGTAAGCGCCTAGCTCAACCTTTTGGAAATCGGGCGAAATCAGCCAGCGCATCAGCCAAGCCCGCCAGAACAATTCTTCGATGATCGGCACCAGCACCACGGCGCGAAAAATCCGGGGCCAGAGCACGAAAGGCGACATCAGGACATTGCCGGGAAGGGGCGCGCTCATCTGGCCCGTGAGCGGATTCTGAAAAAGCCAATGCTGCCGGTAAGTGGGAAACAAAATGTCCGCGCCCACCCAAATCACGAAGACGGCCACGCCGAGAATCGCGGTCTCTAGTCGATGGGAACTGTGCAGATCGATTACATCGCGCGAGAAGATCAAGAGAACGGCGGACAGCAGCACCACTCGGAGCGAGTATTCCACCGCGGTGCTCAGCGGCAAGTACTTCTGAAGCGCCAGCAGCAGCATGAATACGGCAAACGGCAGCACATAGGGAAGGCTGGGCCAGCGCGTTTTGTACTCG
>JBEKHQ010000359.1:0-4540 GCA_050012195.1 Bryobacteraceae bacterium
CCAGCATCATGGAGGCGAGGTGCTGTGCGATCAGAAAACCGCCGGGCTGCCGCTCGCGCAGTTCCCGCATCATCCGCTCCAGAGACCAGCGCATCGCCGCTTTGTCCGATTCTTTCCGATATGCACAATGGGCGGCAACTCGCCCAACAGGATGCCCGCATGATTGCCGGTAAAGGTGAAGTACCCGCCGACGCCAAAGCAATCCCCGCCGCCATTCCATGAGCCGATGCCGCCATTCAGCGGGCTCGGAAAAACCGTCTTAAAATCGACGGGCGTCAAAGTGAGATCGCTTGCAAGACAGAAAGGCCGGTCGTTGGGCAGCAGGAAACAGTCGCCCGCGCTTAGGAGCACCGCGTCGGGAACGCCCTCCACGGACAGCCAGCACTGGCCGGAAACTACCGCGTAGCATTTGATACCTTCGTGTTGGGGAAACTGGATGGACCAATCTCCACCCGCATCGAAGCCACCGCACACATAATTGCGCGGCTTCAGCAGCGACAGAACATCGGAAAGCGGATCCATGGACATGCCGGACGATTGCGAAGATAATACGGATTCTACAGCATAGATCGCATCTCCTCAATAACCTAATCTTGATAGTAGCGGCGCTGCGAATGCAGTCCCGCCAGAATAACAACGCAGCCTATGGAACAAATTTTAGTCATCGGAGCATCGGGATTTGTCGGGAGGCATGTCGCTCAAGGGCTGCTTGCGGATGGATACGCAGTCCGCTGTTTGGCGCGCAACCCGGCTCGGGTTCAGGAATTGGCCACGGCCGGCTGCGAGATTGTACAAGGCGACATTTCAGATCTGGCGTCGATGCAGAATGCCCTGGAATCCGTCCAGGCGGCCTACATCTCCATACATACGCTCGGGCCTCAGCATGCCAATACAGCGGGTCAAGGCTTTATGGAAATAGAGATGAATGGATTGCGGAACATCGTGAAAGCTTGCCAAGCGCGCGGGGTGCGCAGGCTGATTTACGTTACCGCTCTGGGGATTTCACAGGATTCATCGAACACGTGGGCGCGCGAGCGTTGGAAGACGGAACAGTTCCTGCTCAATAGCGGGCTGGATGTGACCGTCATACGGCCCGGCCAGATCGTCGGCGTGGGCGGACTTGGTTTCAACACGATGGTGAGCCAAGCCAAGAGGCCGGTGAGCCTGAACCTCTTCGGCAGCGGCCGGCTAAAGATGCGGAACATCGCCGTCGACGACTTGGTGTACTATCTGGTCGGCGTGCTCAAGGATCCACGCGCGTATGGCCAGTGTTACGCGGTGGGTTGCGATGAACTGCTAACACAAAACCAAATGACCGATATTGCGGCAGAGGTCCTGGGCCGAAAGCATCCCCTCAAACTGGATTTCCCGCGGAGGCTTCTGCAGGCGGTGGCGCC
Source organism: Bryobacteraceae bacterium (assembly GCA_050012195.1). GTDB lineage: Bacteria > Acidobacteriota > Terriglobia > Bryobacterales > Bryobacteraceae > Palsa-89. The sequence continues at coordinate 1,398 of JBEKHQ010000359.1, forward strand.
GCTCATCGAACGCGCGGGCAAGTTGTCGAAAGGCGCGATCCAAGGCGTTCTGGATGGCCTGGAGATTGATTTGGATGGCGATCCCATGCCGATACGCGCAATCTTGCCTCGGCCGCCTCTGACCTATCGCCAGGCTGTCGCGCAGGCGTTGACTGGCCAGCATTAGAGTGGAGGGAATATGTCAAAGACCATCGTCGTCATCGGATTCGGACCGGGAACCTCGAACGCCGTGGCCGAGAAGTTCGGCGCGGAGGGTTTCTCGGTGGCGCTAGTCGCGCGAAACAAGGAACGTCTGGCCTCCGGCATCGACGCGCTGAAGGCGAAAGGGATCGAGTCGGCCGCATTTCCTGCCGACGCGGGGGATCCTGCGGCCATTCGCGCGGCCATCGCGAAGGCGCGTGCGGAGCTCGGCCCTATCACCGTCATCCATTGGAACGCCTTCGGGGGCGGCGAGGCACGAGATCTAGTCACCGCAGACCCGGCAGCTGTGCGGGGAATCTTCGACGTCGCCATCGTCGGACTGCTGGGCGCTGTCCAGGAATCCCTCCCCGATCTTAGGAACACGAACGAAGGAGCCGTTCTGGTGACGAACGGCGCGTTCGGCGAGATGACTGCGCAAATGGACGCGTATGCCGTCAGCATGAAGTCCATGGGCGTCGCGCTGGCCAATGCGGCGAAAAACAAGCTGGTCGGTTTGCTCGCAGAGCGGCTGAAGGGCGACGGTATCTATGTCGGCCAGGTCATGATTGCCGGCACCATCAAGGGCACGCCATGGAGCAACGCGGACTCCATCGATCCCGCGATCGTCGCAGACAAGTTCTGGGAGCTCTACCAAGCTCGCGGCGAGATCCGCGTCCGAGTTCCCTAAGTAGTGCCCAGCAGGAATTCACGACTAAAAAGGAGAAATTGCGATGCGCGTTTTTTTAACCGGCGCCACAGGCTTTATCGGTTCCGCTGTTGTTCAGGAGCTTGTTAACGCGGGCCATCAGGTGCTCGGTCTCTCTCGTTCGGACGGGGGCGCCAAGTCGCTTCTCGCCGCCGGCGCACAAGTGCATCGAGGCGACCTTGAAGACCTGGAAAGCCTGCGCAGCGGCGCCGCGCTGTCGGATGGCGTGATTCACACCGCTTTTATCCACGACTTCTCGAAATACCAGGAGAACTGTGAGATCGATAGGCGCGCCATCGAGGCGCTCGGCGCCGCGCTCGCCGGTTCCGACCGGCCCTTGATCGTCACCTCCGGGACCGCTCTGCTTACACACGGCCTTCTTGCGACCGAAGACAGTGAGCCTCCTCCCGACTCCCCGTTTCCGCGCGTGTCGGAACAGGCAGCGCTGGCGTTGCAAGGTGTGCGCGCGTCTGCGGTGCGCCTACCGCCGTCGGTCCACGGCGACGGCGACCACGGCTTCGTTCCGATGCTGATCGGCATCGCACGCGAAAAGGGCGTTTCGGCGTATGTGGGCGAGGGTCTCAACCGTTGGCCCGCCGTGCATCGGCTCGATAGCGCGCATCTCTACAGGCTGGTGCTTGAGGAGGGTGCCGCGGGCGCCAGGTATCACGGGATCGCCGACGAGGGCGTGCCGTTCCGAGACATCGCCGGCGTGATTGGGCGCCGCCTGAACGTGCCGGTGGTGAGCAAGTCTCCCGAAGAGGCAGCCGAACACTTTGGCTGGTTCGCGAACTTCGCGGCAATCGACAGCCCGGCCTCGAGCAAGCTAACTCAGGAGCGGCTGGGATGGCGTCCCGTGCAGCCCTCCCTCCTGACGGACCTTGAACGAGGGAGGTATTTCGAAGCCTGAATCGGCGCCGGAAATCGCATGGCGAGCTTGCGCCTCCGTCCCGGCGCGGCCCATCATGAATTGATGTCCGAGATACAGCTCATAGACCCGACTTTATACCGGTCGCTCATCGAGCGGGCGCGAAAATCTCCGCGGCTGCGGATCAATCATAACTTCCACACCAGCATGGAGGACAATCCGCACCGTTTCCTGAATGTCTTGCTGAAGGGAACTTATATCGCTCCGCATCGCCATCTTGATCCGCCTAAGTTCGAATCGTTTTTGGTGCTGGATGGCGAAATCGCGTTCTTCACGTTCGACGATGCCGGGCGCATAGCCGGCACGTATGTTTTAGGACGCGACGCGGTGGGCATCGACGTTCCTCCCGGCGTGTGGCACACGATGGTCCCGCTGACCGACCATGCGATTTGTTACGAAGTGAAGCCGGGCCCCTACGTGGCCGCCACTGACAAGCAGTTCGCGGCGTGGGCGCCGGCGGAAGGGGATGCGAGAGCGGGGGAGTACGTTCAAACTTTGCTACGAGCGTGCCGCGCGGACGAGGGAGTCTACTAGCGCTTGAGCCACATGTCAGGAAATTTGTCGGCTAACCCAAACGGCAAGGCATACATCATCACCGGCCCGACCTCGGGCATTGGCCGCGCGACTGCATTTGAGGTAGCCAAGCACGGCGCTGTCGTCCTGGTCGGGCGCGATCGTGAAAGGCTCAGCGAGCTGCAGAAGGCTCTCCAACAGAAGGGCGGGCGCGCGGTGTCGGTGGTGTGCGACTTGTCGGATATCGCGAGCGTACGGCATGCGGCCGGCGAGATCGTCGCGCTAGGTCTTCCGATCGGCGGTCTGCTCAACAACGCGGGCATCAGGCAGCAGCGCCCTACGAAGAACGCGATGGGCTGGGACATGACCTTCGCAACCGACCGCCTCGGCCCGCTCGCATTGACCGAGGCGCTCGTGCCGCATCTCCCCGACGGCGCGAACGTCGTCTTCGTTGCCTCCGCCGTGGAAGATCCCGAACGCAAGCCCGCCAAGGCCGTCGGCTTCCGAGGCGGGCGCTATATCTCCGCAGAGGCGAGCGCGCGCGGCGAGTGGAAACCGGGCGGCGCCGCGCAACCGGGCTTTGACGCCTACGCCGCCTCGAAACAGTGCAACCTCGCCGCGGTGATGGTGTTGACTCGTGAGACTCCACGGTTGCGCTTCAACGCGGTCGAGCCGGGCGTAAATCTGACTACTAGCCTCGCTAGGGATTCCAACGCCTCCGTGCTTTTTCTGTCGAAATACATTATTCCGTTACTCGTACCGCTGCTCATGCCATTCATGAAGTTTTTGAGCACCCCGCAGCGAGCCGCGCGCGTG
>JBEKHQ010000360.1:0-4534 GCA_050012195.1 Bryobacteraceae bacterium
GGACTGCTTTATTCGGTCAACACCAGCAACGCAAATCTCACCCTCGTCGGAGGGCTGATCGGCAACAATCTCGCCACTTTCGGCTCAACCACCACCGGACTGTACGGCTTGGCAGGTACGGGCTCTAATGAGGTAGCTACGCTATTTTCGATAAATCCCCAGACGGGCGCCATCACGGCGATCGGGCTGATCGGCGCCGGCGCCATACCGAACGGCCAAACTTACTATCAGAGGCTTTCCGTGGGTTCGAGCACGCTGTACATGGAAGCCAATTCCAATCTCTACACGATCAACACGACCACCGGCGCGGCCACGCAGGTGGGAACTACCGACAGTCACGACTATTTAACCTCCGTGCCGCTTTTCGAAAACGGCGCCTATTACGCCGGAAGTGGTTCCGTAATTGGCACGATCAACGTCACCACCGGCCAGATCACGCCCGGCGTCACTCTTTCCGGAGGACCGGCGTCCCTCGTCGGTCTTGCGCCCGACCCTCTGCCCGCGGGCACGCCGCCGGCCGTGCTGACGGCGAACGCCTATATGCTGGGAACCGCGGCACAGGGGGTCGAGAATCCGTTCGGGATCGTCGACCTCAACTCGGGCGCGTTTACTTTGATCGGAAATATGGGATCCGGGGGATTCGACGGCTTGGCCGTTGCGAACGGTGTTCTGTACACCGAACAGAACGGACTGCTTTATTCGGTCAACACGGCCAACGCAAATCTCACCCTCATCGGAGGAGTGACGGGCACCCCAAATCTCGCCACTTTCGGCTCAACTACCACTGGACTCTACGGCTTGGCCGGCACGGGTCAATTTGAGGTGGCTACTCTCTATTCGATAAACCCCCAGACGGGCGCCATCACCACGATTGGGCCGATCGGCGCCAGCGCCATCCCCGGCGGTCAAACTTACTATCAGAGGCTTTCCGTCGGTTCCAGCACGCTGTACATGGAAAACAACTCCAATCTTTACACCATCAACACGACGACAGGCGCGGCCACGCAGGTGGGAACTACCGACAGTAACGGCTATCTATCCTCCGTGCTGCTTCTCGAATACGGCACTTATTACGTCGCCGAAGGTTCGGGCCTTGCCACGATCAACGTTGCCACGGGCCAGATTGATCCTCACTCCTCGATTTTCGGAGCAGCAGGCACCCCCGTCGCTCTTGCGCCCGATCCTCTGGTTACGCCCACCCCGACGGTAACGCTGGTGGCGAATGCGGAGGGTGGCGTTGCTACGATTGCGCCGAACACGTGGGTGGAGATCAAAGGTTCCAATCTTGGTCCGGCGGGCGATACGCGCATCTGGCAGAGCTCGGATTTTGTGAATAACCAGTTGCCCACCAGCCTGGATGGAGTCAGCGTCACGGTGAACGGCCAGCCGGCGTACGTCTACTACATCAGCCCCACGCAGGTGAACATACTCACGCCTCCGAGCGCCATTTCCGGATCGGTACCCGTGCAGGTCTCCGACAATGGAGTGATCAGCGGAAATTTCATGGTGCAGGCGCAGGCGGAATCTCCCTCGTTCTTCGTCTTCGGCGGCGGACCTTATATTGCGGCCACCCACGCCAACGGAAGTTACCTCGGTCCAACCAGTCTGTATCCCGGTCTGACCACTCCCGCCCAGCCCGGCGAGACAATCGTGATGTACGCCAACGGTTTCGGATCCACGTCGACACCGGTGGTGAGCGGGTCCGAAACGCAGTCGGGAACGTTATCGCCAATGCCGGTGATCATCATCGGCGGCGTGGCTGCGACGGTAACCTTCGCCGGCCTGGTTGCTCCGGGCGAGTTTCAGTTCGACGTGGTAGTGCCGCCCTCGCTCGCGAATGGCGACCAGCCCACGATGGCAATGAATAACGGCTTGACGACGCAGGCGGGAACGCTAATCACGGTGCAGCAGTAGAGCTTCATTTCCGGCCAAGCCGGCAATCCACATGAGCGAGAAGTCGCCAGCCGTCGACGCCTTGTCGGAGTGCGTCCGAGCGCCGCGGCCGGCTTCGGGAGAATCGATTGATCGGGGAGAGGCGTTCTGAACGCCGTGCGACTACACTTGAGGAGATGTCTGCTCTTCCGGAACGGATCGGCCCGTATACAATCACCGGAAAGCTGGGAGCAGGAGGAATGGGCGTTGTCTACAGTGCCAACGACATCCGGCTGAACCGGCCAGTTGCGCTCAAAATGATCCTCGATCCGGGCAATGACGAGGACAGCCGGAAGCGTTTTCTGCGCGAAGCACAGGCGGCCGCACGAGTCACCCATCCCAATATCTGCCGCCTATATGACGTCGGCGAGGTAGACGGCCGGCCGTTCCTGGTGATGGAACTGCTGGAAGGGGAGTCGATGTCCGAGCGCTTGGGGCGTGGGCCGATGCCCCTGGCCGAAGCGCTGCACGTTACGCTGAGCATCCTATCGGCGCTGGCAGCGCTGCATAAGTCGTCGATCGTGCATCGGGATCTGAAGCCGTCGAACGTGTTTCTGTCGTCGCAGGGCGTGAAGCTGCTGGATTTCGGGCTCGCCAAGCCGGTTTCGCCGCTCTCAGACGACGAGCAGACCCAGACCGGGCTGACCGGGCATGGAGTGATCGTGGGGACGCCGCGATACTCGTCGCCGGAGCAAGTGACCGGAAGGCCGGTGGACGCACGATCGGATCTGTTCGCGGCTGCCGCGGTTCTTTTCGAGGCGTTAGCTGGCAAACCGGCTTTCGCGGGTAACTCGCCGGTGGAAATTTTTCACTCTGTGCTGCATGAAACGCCGCCGGCGCTCTGCGGATCGCAGGCCATTTCGGCGGTCGATCGCATCGTGCGGCGAGCTATAGACAAGAATCCGGCGAACCGCTACGGCGCGGCCGATGACATGGCCGCGGAGTTGCGTTCAGTGCTCGCTCTGGACGAGTCGGGAACGCACGTGGAGATTCGCGCAGTGAAGCGGCTGATTGTGCTCCCTTTCCGCGTTCTCCGTTCTGATCCGGAAACTGATTTTCTGGCGTTCAGTCTGCCGGACGCGATCGCGGCGTCGCTGGCGGGGTTAAATTCGCTCGTGGTGCGGTCGAGCCTGGCGGGGGCTCGCTTCGCTGGACCGGCTCTGGATTTGAAAGAAATCGCGAAAGAGGTTGACGTGGATACGGTGCTTACCGGGACACTTCTCCGCGCGGGCGCGCATTTGCGTCTAGCGACGCAATTGGTGGAGGCTCCTAGTGGCACACTCATCTGGTCGAAGGCATCGCAAGTGGAGCTATGTGACATTTTCCAACTCCAGGACACGCTGGTGAGCAGCGTGGTCGCGTCGCTCGCGCTGCCGTTGACGGCGGGCGAGCGCCAGCAGCTCACGCACGACGCGCCGGCTAGCCCGGCCGCCTATGATCTGTACCTGCGCGCGAATGAAGTGGCCAAAAGATTCAGCGGGTTTTCAGAAGCGATCGGTTTGTACGAGCAGTGCGTCGCGCTGGATCCCGGATACGCGCCCGCGTGGGCTCGTTTGGGGCGAGCGCGCTGGCTGGTAGGCAAATTTTTAGGAGCAGCGGAGAAGTTGGTGGAGGGTCGCAGCGCGATCGAGCGGGCGCTCGCGCTGAATCCGGACCTTCCGCTGGCGCACAATTTGTACACGAACATCCAGGTGGACCAGGGCCAGGCCAGGGAGGCGATGAAGCGTCTGCTCAAGCGGCTGCACAGTTCGAAGAGCGACCCGGATTTATTTTCTGGCCTCACCCACGCAAGCCGGTACTGTGGCTTGCTCGAGGCGTCGATCGAGGCGGATCGTCAGGCCCGCCGGTTCGATCCGAACATTCACACTACTGTGACCCATACGTATTTCGCGATGGGCGACTACCAGCGCGCCGTGGAGACGGGCGGTGAGGACTTCGGCTATTTCGGGCCGCTGCGGCTCGCAATGCTCGGGCGAGTGGACGAAGCGATCGCGCTGCTGAAGGAGAAGGAGCCTGGAGTGTCGCAGCGGATTGGCCAGGTGTTTATGGTTTCTCTGCGCGCGCTGCTGGAAGGGAATCGGGAAGTGAGTCTCAAGTTGAGTGACGAGCTCATAAATGGTTTCCCAGACTCGGAGGGGGTGTACTACCTGGCGCGGCAGCTCGCCTATCTGAGCGAGGTGGGTCGCGCGACCCACCTGCTGAAGAGGGCCGTCGATGGAGGCTACTTCTGCTTCCCGCAGATGGCTTCCGATCCGTGGCTTGATCCGGTTCGCGGCGATGCCGAGTTCAAACGGATACTGCATAGCGCCGAGGCGCTGCATCAGGAGGCGATCGAGATGTTCAGAGCCGAGGGTGGTCCTCGGCTTCTTGGTCAGGCGTAGATGCCGCGCAAACCAGGCCCGGAAAGTGCCGATTGATTCCTGCAAAACAGCTCATCGGACTACATTCGCGTCCCCGGCTGCCGATCGGCCCAATCGCCGTGTCCCCGACGGTCACGCCGGTGGCGAATGCGGAGGGCGGCGTTGCTACTATTGCGCCGAACACGTGGGTGGAGATCAAAGGTTCTAAGGCCTGGTTGCTCCGGGCGAGTTTCAGTTCAACG
>JBEKHQ010000361.1:0-4533 GCA_050012195.1 Bryobacteraceae bacterium
TAAGCTTACTCTTCCCAACCAGTTGCGCGTAAACCCAAGCGATCTCGCGAGCCTGAATTCCGAGTTCCCTCAAGCTGGTTTTAACGGCCACGCCTATATCGTGCCCGGTACGCAGAAACTGCGCGCATCCACCGGACTCGAACTGCAGGTCTTGATGCCGGTGGTCAATGCTCCCTTCCGCGTGTGGTATGCGTACAATCCGAGCACCTTCCGCGGAACCATCCAGCCGCCCATCGCAGCCGACCGTTCGTACTTCCCCAACAACGCCACCTTCTTGAACGCGCTCGCTTCGATCGGCGCGCCGATTCCCTTGGTCGAGCGGCGCGACTTGTTCCGCTTCTCCATCGGCCGGACGTTCTAGTAGGACATGCTTTAGCTTGTCAAAGGTACAATATATGGTTAGGAGTTTCACAGTGAATATCAAGATTTTAGTGGGGCCGGCATTGGTTCTGGCCGCGGCTTTAGGATCCCAGGCCCAAACCCAGCCCGGCGGCAAGGTTGCCGTCATCGCGGTTCAACAGGCCATCATCAGTACCAAGGACGGCCAAAAAGCTGCCGCCGAGTTGGAAGCCAAGGCCGCGCCAAAGAAGAAAGCCATCGAGGAAAAGCAAACCAACATTACCTCCATGCAGGATCAGCTCAACAAAGGCCAGAACACGTTGAGCGAGGCCACCAAGAACGATCTGTACAAGAAAATAGAGAGCTCCAAGAAATCTCTTCAGCGGGATATCGAGGATGCGCAGGCGGAACTCGATCAGGAGCAGCAGAAAATTCTGCAACAACTGGGCCAGAAGATCATGGCGGTGATCGAGAAGTATTCTCGCGATCATGGCTACACCATGGTGGTGGACGTAAGTTCCCAGCAGAGCCCCATCTTGTACGCCTCTCCCAGCATCGACATCACCAAGGAGATCATCGAGCTTTACGACCAGAGCAGCGCCGCGATGGGTGCTTCGGGCACGGCCAAGCCAGCTACGCCCGCGCCGGCTGCCGCTCCGAAGCCCGCTGCTCCCCCAACGCCGAAGCCGGCCACGCCCACCAATTAACGCCACCGCGATGTGAAGCCGGCTACCCGAATCGAGCTTGCGAGCGACCGCAAGCTGCGCGAGCGTAACCGTCCGGCGTATAGGCTGGCGCACTGGCCGATCTGGATCTTCGTATTCTTCATCGCACCCGGTCCGTCAACGTTTGACCTGTTCGAGCACGGCTTCAACCGCTCCAGACTGCTCTGGTTGGGCCTGGTGATCCTGGCCACGGGAGTCGCCGGATTGCGCGGGCGACTTCCGGGCGTCGAACCCAGGCCTTATATCATTCGTTTCATCGAAGACAAACCCAATCCGCTCTACCGGCGCATCTGTTACACGTTTGCCTGGAGCATCGTCATCGCCTTCGCCATCTTGAATTTCGCCGGGCTCGCCGTGGCCGTCGCAACAGGGGCCTGGAGATTGAAACAGATTTACGAGTACGGCTATTTCCCCATCGCGATCACGATCTGGACTCTGGGCGCGGCAGGCGTATTGCCTCGCGTCAAGGCGTCCACGAAAGGTGAAGGCCACGAGCGCCGCTATTTTTACGGCGCCGTGTGGGGATCCTGCATCGCGCAGCCGGTGTTGGGCATTCTCTGGAAGACCATGCCGCACAGCCGCGCGGCGGACGCCGTCAAACTCGTCATTTTCACGGGGATTTTTGCCGGCGTCGGCGCTCTCGCCCGGCGCGGTATTCTGCCGAGAACCCGCCCCATCCTGCCGGGCGAACTGGCGGTTTCAGATTGACTCCCACGGTTTGGCTCAAAAATGCGTCACAATTTATAGGAGTGAGGATAGTACTATCCATTCTGTTCGCTACCCTGACCGCCTCGGCGGGCGAATACGCGGTACTGGGCAACGGGTTTCGAATCCACGCCGACAGTCACGAAACCGAAGGCGCGGTGGTTAGGCTTCAGACCAACCAAGGCGTGATCGAGATGCAGGCGACGGCCATCGCTCGCTTCGAGAGCGAAGATTATGCGCCGCCGGCCGCTCCGGAAACGCCCCCCGCGGTTTCGTCAGCCTCTCCAGCGGTTTCGCCCCAAGAGCTGATCACGCGCGCCGCGATTCAAGCGGGCCTGCCTCCGGAGATCGTCCACAGCATCGCTCGCGCCGAATCGGGATACCGGATTGACGCGGTGTCCTCGAAAGGCGCTGTCGGATTGATGCAGCTCATGCCTGGCACCGCCGCCGAGCTTAACGCCAACCCCTATGATCCGGATCAAAACGCACAAGCCGGGGCTCAATACCTGCGCGAGCTGTTGCTGAAATACGAGAACGATCCGCATCAGGTGTCGAAAGCCGTCGCCGCTTATAACGCAGGCCCCGCCGCAGTCGACAAATACAACGGCATCCCGCCCTATCGGGAGACCATCGACTACGTCAGCCGCGTGCTCAGGGAATACGAAAAAGAGCAAAAGAAAAAATCGCCCGTCACCGACTGAGCCATTCTTGAGCCGCTTGGCGGGATTCGACCACTCCAAAGTGCCTTCCGCGCGTTTCCTCGACAGCCATTTCGGCGAATCGAGTGCTGAAGCGAACGCTGCCTGGCGCGCACACCACCACGACTCGGACGCGGTAGTTGCGAAACTTCTGCAGGATTTCACCGGCTTCCCCTGAGCTCAAATCGAAGAACGCCTCGGTAAGATTTTCCGGGTAGAGCAGGGCGGAGTCGGTCCCTGCGGAAAAGCATGCCTCCAAGACGAGGCCGGCGTCTTTGACGCTTCGCATCAGCGGTTGGCCGGCCTCGCCCTCCACGAAACGAATGCCCGCCTCTTCGGTGCATTGCATTGCAATAGGCCTCCTAGGTACGATGATCTCAGGTCCGCCTATGACTGTCCTCTAGCATCGAGCTGCCACGTCCCGGACGTAGCAACTCAACTTACACGCTTACCGGCGACCCCGCCTATGTAAGGAGAAGTGTGCATTCAGCACTGCTTGAGGAGATTTGTAATGTCTCGTGAGGACAGAAAACTACGCAAACATTTTGAAGCGCGCGCGAAGCGGGAATTGCGCCTGGCGCGTAAACATGCAACGAAATTAGACAACAGGACTCAGCGGGCGCGATCCGAAGCGTGGGCGACCGGACTGGTGGTCGAGACCGGCGCCGGCTTTTGCGACGTCCTGTGCGGCTCACATCGCGAGCGCTGCCGCCCCTCGGACGCGGCCGTGGGCGATCGAGTGCTGTTTTCCGACGACCGCCGCCGCATTGAAGAGATACTGCCGAGGCGCAGCGTCCTTTCCCGTAGCGACCCGGATAATCCTCGCCTGGAGCGCGTGATCGCGGCCAATATCGAGCTGGTGGTGAACGTCGTATCGCTCAAGAGTCCGCCATTGCGGCCGGGATTGATCGATCGCTACCTGATTGCGATCGGCAAGTCGGGCGCTGAGCCGCTGCTGTGCGTAAATAAGATCGATCTGCTCGAAGATTCCTCTCAGCTCGATGTCCTCCGGCCCTACCAAGACGTGGGCCTTGAGATGGTCCGCTGCTCGGCCGCAACGGGTGCGGGCGTGGCTGAGCTATCGGAAAAATTGGCCGGGAAATTATGTGTGTTCACGGGCCATAGTGGCGTCGGCAAGTCGTCATTGCTGAACGCCCTCGATCCCCGACTCGATCTCGTCGCCGGCGACGTTAGTTCCGCGAATCAGAAGGGTAAACACACCACTACGTCATCGGCTCTGTACCATCTGCCGGGCGGAGGCATGGTGATCGACACGCCCGGAATCCGCGAGTTTGGATTATGGAATGTCAGCGCCGGCGATATTCGCCGCTACTTTCACGAATTCGACGAGTGCCGATGCGCCTTCGCCGATTGCTCGCACAGCCATGAGCCGGATTGCGGCGTCAAGCAGGCCGTGGAGTCCGGCGATATCGCGCTCGCTCGGTATGACAGCTATCTCCGAATTCTAGCCGCTCACTCGACGGCGTTCACCTAGGGAAGCGAAAATGCCGCGCGAGCGATGTCATCGTCGTTACAAGAGGCATTTCTGATCAGGCGCGTCTTAGTTTTACCTGTCGCGGTGGCGTTGGTCTTATTCTCTCGGCCGGTGTATCACATCGGAGTCGCCTTCGGCTTGTGGCAGCCGCTTACGCGACCGCCGGGCGTCTCTTCGCGTGCTCGGTACGTTTCTAAGGATCGAGATCGCGGCCTGGATTGACTGCTCATTCGATCGCGCGGGAGACGTCGATGTTTGTCGGGCTTGGGATCCCGTGGGTCACCTAATCGCCCACGGCGGCATCGTCTTGACGGACAAAATCGCGCGGCGACGCCTTCGGAATTGCATCCATCCAATGTTCAACGTAATCTCAGTCGGTCGGAGCTGTCTTGGATTGATCTGTACGGAGGCAAGACTCTTGTCCCCGTTAACGACGCCGGCGAACCGCTAGAGCGCTTCGAGGTCCATTAGAGAATCGTGGCCAAAGTCGGCTGTGGGAAGTCGGGAACGGGGTAGAAAGAGCATCGTAAAATAATCGAATAGGAGCTAAGCGCCTGCGACTCTCCAATCT
>JBEKHQ010000362.1:0-4505 GCA_050012195.1 Bryobacteraceae bacterium
GAATATTCAAATTGCCTCCTGTTTCCGATCGACTACACTAGCGTACCGCCGCTGACTCGCGCGAGTCCCTTGAAGCTGGTGAGCAACATCCGGGTCGTGGAAGGAAGGCCGTAGAGTTCGCGGTACGCCACAATATTTCGACCCCTGGTTTCAATTGACGCTTGTACCCGGAAGATGGTATAGGTATTAAGGCCCTGTCTTAAGGTACTAAGGAGGGATTATGTCCCCCGCTCCCGCTATGGCGAGTAACGCGAGATCGGCATCGTCTGACCAATCCGACAAACGAAGTCACCAGCGCTATCCGATCACCCTCGATCTGGATTACCCAGTGATGCATCGTGGCCAGGTGGAACGCCTAGGGTCGGGCCGAACCGTCAACATCAGCAGCGGGGGCGTGCTTATCGACGTCGGCGAGAGTATGCGGCCGGGCAGACATATCGAGTTGGTGTTGAATTGGCCGTTTCTCCTCGAGGGTGTTTGTCCTTTGAAGCTGATCGTGCGCGGCCGCGTGGTTCGCGCCGACGGCCGGGCGGTGGCGGTCAAAGCCAAGCATCATGAGTTCCGCACCGCGGGAGTGCGTGTCGAAAGCGACCGGTTGTCGGTTGCGGCAAGGAGTTTGGCCGAGTGAACCGACACGCTCCCACCGTTCTCGTCATAGACCAAGACCTGGGATTTGTATGGTGGCTTGGTGAGATATTTCACGCCGCGGGCTGTAAGGTAATGCCGGCTTTGAGCTGCCGCGAGGCGCTTTCCCTAGCGGAAGCGGCGAACCTGACCGTGGATTTGATCGTCGTGAATCCTGCTTTGACGGGAGTCTCGGGGATGATCAAGACTTTGCGCCGCACGCGCTCCGCGAAAATCGTGGCGATTCAGCATCGAACCCTTCTTGGAGGGTCGCGCCTGGACACCCACGCCGTTCTGGAGCGGCCTTCCCAGGGGGAGCCTATATCCCGAGCGGAATGGCTTCGGACCGTGCGCGGCATACTGGCCCAAATCGGAGCGCGGGCGGCCAGCTAGGAACCTCAGCACGCTTCATCCCAGGCGGTAGCGCGGATAAGCGATCAGCACCGAACCGAGCATCTTGGTCACCTCGGAAAGGAACAGATCGCGCGAAGCCGCGGTTTTCCACCAGGTATCGGCGCCGTAGTGAGTATCCGCGGCAGGCACGGAAAGAAATTGAATGCCGGGGCAAAACAAACGAAAGACGATGCAGGCCCGCCGCGAGTGATACGCACTGGTTACCAGAATGACGCGTCTGGCGCTTCGACGGGCAAGCTCTTCGCGCAGCGCAATGGCCTCCGCCACCGTGGATGCGGCATGATGGGCGAACACTTGAAACAGGGCGGGCGAATAACCGCGTTCGGCCAGAAACGGGATGGTCAGTTCGCCTTCCGGCCGGCCGGCGTAGGGAGGGCTGCTCAGCAGGACCACCGGAGCGTAGCCATGCGCTCCCAGTTCGGCGGCCTTCAGGACGCGCGGTCCCCAGAAGTCGCCTCCTAGAACTAATATCAGGTCGACGCGCTCGGGCGGGTCCGATTGGATAAGAAGGTTGCCGATGCTGGAAAGCATGGATTGCCAGCCGATCACGAGAATTGCCAGCAGGATGACCGCGCCAACCAGCGCTAAGCGGCGAACGGAACGACGCTTGGGCCGCGGCCGTGCTGGCAGGGATGGCATGTAGAATTCTATCAAGCTGCGCCCTCCGGCTGTCGCCGCTAATCCGGCATTTTGTCAAATTTCGCCCGCCCTTCCCTGCACCGGCACCCAAAATCTTAGGCGACACGTCTCCGTCTTGTCGGCTTTGGCCTCGGATTATCTTCGGCAATGCCGGACAGAACCACCGGCGCACGGTCGGGAAATTCGGCGACGAGCGAAAGATTCCCGCCCATGGCCTCGACCGTTTTTCGGAGCGTGGACAGCAAGAGATCACTCCGCTTTTCGAGACGGGAAACACTGTCCTGGGTGACGCCGAGCGTCTTGGCAATCTTTACCTGGGTGAGCTTGCGCGCGTGGCGCAGTTCGCGCAAGGTCATCTCCTCGGCAATCAACTCAGCGGCGCGGGCCTCGACCTTCTTGCGTTGGGCGGGGCTCAGTTCTTTCATTTTGTCCTTCAGCGTGATTGGCATGGCTATGTCCCCTTCTTCGTTCGTGACAGGTATTCATCAAATCTTTCGTCGGCCTTCGCTATGAGCCGGCGATAAAATCGAATTCGGGATCGAAGTCCTTATGGAATTCAACCGAACCCTTGAGCGTATCGACGCGGGGCCTGCCGCCTCACTCGCATAGTATGTCATACAGATAATATGTTGTTAAGAAACTAGTGCGCTCTGGAGCCTGTTTCACCGAACCGGTGAAGCTCAAGAACAAGCCCGCCGAACAAGCACAATTTCGGGCGCAACCGCCCAGCGTTCGCGCGAACCCAGCCGCTCCGTATCGACACCCTTCCCGAGGCTTGGTTAGAATCAGACATGACCAAAGAAGAGATCATCCTAGCCGGCCGCGACCACCTCTTTCCCTCGGTTTTCCATTACTACCAGGAGCCGCTGGTCATCACCCGCGCCAAGGATCAGTACGTCTGGGACGCGGACGACAGGCAATACCTCGATTTCTTCGGGGGCATCGTTACCATCAGCGTCGGGCATTGCAACGAGCAAGTGAACCGGAAGGTGCACGCTCAGATGGATCGTTTGCAGCACGTTTCGACGGTGTTCGCCAACGAACCGCAAGCTGCGCTGGCCAAGAAACTGGCCGAAATCACGCCCGGAGGGAAGCTCACTAAGTCATTCTTCACCAACAGCGGAACCGAAGCCAACGAAACCGCGATCCTCACGGCTCGATGCTATACCGGCTCCACCGAAATTGTCGCGCTGCGGTATGCCTACCACGGGCGCTCGTCGCTAACCATGAGCCTCACCGCGCAATCCAATTGGCGGCTGGGTCCGGCGTTGCAGGCGGGCGTGGTGCACGCCGTGAACGCCTATTGTTATCGGTGCCCGTTGGGACTCGCTTATCCTTCCTGCGAGGTCAAGTGCGCGCAGGATGTCGAAGAAGTGATTCGAACCACGACATCCGGCCGCATCGCCGGATTCATCGCGGAGCCGATCCAGGGCGTGGCAGGATTCGTGACGCCGCCCAAGGAATATTTCCCGATCGTCTCGGACATCGTAAAGAAATACGGCGGAGTTTTCATCAGCGACGAGGTGCAAACCGGCTGGGGCCGCACCGGCGGCAAGTGGTTCGGCATCGAGCAATGGGGCGTCCAGCCGGACATCATCACCAGCGCCAAAGGCCTTGGCAACGGGGCGCCCATCGGTGTCACCATCGCGCGGCCGGAGGTGGCCGATTCGGTCCGCGGCGCTACCATCTCTACTTTTGGCGGCAATCCGATTTCCGCCACAGCCGCCAAGGCCGTGATCGACTTCATCGAAGACCAGAAGCTTTCCATCAACGCCGCGGAAGTGGGCGCTTATCTGCGCGGCAAGCTTCTCGATCTGGCGGCCAAGCATCCCTTGATCGGCGAAGTGCGCGGCATGGGGCTGCTGCAGGCCATCGAGCTGGTGGAGGATCGCCGCAGCAAGAAGCCCGCCACCACCCAGACGCTGTTGCTGCTGGAGGCTGCTCGCGACAACGGAATCCTGGTGGGTAAGGGCGGATTCTTCGGGAACGTGCTGCGGATCTCGCCTCCGCTGAACATCACCAAGAGCGACGTTGACGAGTTCGCGCGCCAACTGGATCGAAGTCTGGTGAGAGCTCAGGCGTTGGCCACCGCATAGGAACATTTATGGATGAACGCGCTTTTTACAAGGAATCTCAGACCACCAAACCGGCGACGCTGCACTGTCCGTTCTGCCGCGGTTCGGACACTTACGATTTGCGCTGGCTGCTGCGCACCAAGGTGGATCGTCTGCCCGGCCAAGCCGACGAGCGCGACCGGGCTAAATTCAAGAAAGCCGCCAGCTACATGGTGCTGCTGGACGATAAAGTGATGTGCAAGAACATGCGATGCCGGAAACGTTTCGATATCTCGGGCATCAAGACCACGGCGTTCCTATAGCGCTTCGCCGACCGGCTATTTCTTGCTCGGATCTTCCGGCTTCCTGGGCGCCGAGGGATCGAACGTGATATTCGAATCGGCGCCGAACTTCCGGTAATCGCTGTAGGTCACATCGTTCTTGATGTACCAACTCCGCTCGCGCGATCGAAGCTCAAACTCGAGCGGCAACAGGTAGTCGGCGTCGCCGATCCGTGTGTAATCGTAATCGAGCGCCAGGCTCACGTCCTGGACCGGAAACAAGGCGGGGACGCCGTCGGCGTGCAAAGTGATCCGATGCACCGAGCGCGTGCGGGCGTCGATAAAGATCAGACCGTGATACGCGGCCACCAGATCGATCTTTTCGCGGGGCACCACGATATGGTAATCCGACCGCGTCACGGGGACGCGATAGGAGTAGACATGCATTTTTCGGCCGCGTAAAGTGAAGAATCTCTCCCAGGTAAACTGTGTG
>JBEKHQ010000363.1:0-4499 GCA_050012195.1 Bryobacteraceae bacterium
CCGGCCTACTCGACGAACGCATCCATCGGGTTGGTGAGTTGCCGCTCCCACAGAAACGTGGATTCTCCAGTAAGATCGCGTCTCGCCACCTGAGTGGGCCAGTACAGCGCGAACTGCCCGGCGGCGCTCCAATTTTCAGACAGCTTGTGCGACCAGGGCAGTTGCAATCCCGGGTCGTATCCATGGCTCGAAATCGCGGCCGCTCCCGTGGGGAGACTGAGGAAAACGATTAGCGACAGGTCGAAGCCGCCCGGTGTGGGGCCGAGCTGTTGTTTCATCCCGATGCTGATGTCGCCGAAGCCTGAAACAACGCCGGAGCCTGACGGGAGATCGCGGTAGTAGTCGGGAACGGAAAAGCGCAGCTCGGTGCTGCTGAGCAAGCCAAACCGCAGGTATGTTTCGGGACCGTCGAAGCTATTCTGCCCCTGGCTGTCGGTGAACAGGATACCGTTCTCGACTTGGATACTGCCCTTCGGGACCACAACGCTGGATTCGGCGATTGCCGGCCGGTCAGTGGAGATCGGCTGGTCGCTATCCGGCGGGGTTTGGCCGTGCAGGAGAAAAGCTCCGCCCAGGATCGCTATCGGCCATGCTAACGGAGCTGCGCGCAAGCGGAGATCGCGATCTACCGTGCGGCCACCGCGCCGGCCGCAACGTCGTGGTAAGAATATCGGGTATCGATGGCCGTGTACTCTTTGCCGTCCACCTCGGCGTACGGATAAACGAAATAGTTCAGCGGCTCGCCCTGCTGCCGAGGCGTCAGGTCTACATCCCGGCCCTCGGAAAGCTCCACGCGATTCTCGTCGTGCGCGCCGAAGAAATACTCTCGCTTGTCGGGATTCTTCGCCGCTTCAGACGCGTCCACCGGAACCCATCCGATGCCCTTGGCATAAAACTCCGCCCAGCAATGATACCCGGCGATCTGGCCCGCGCCCCGGTCGGCCGGCAAGGGAAACCCGATGGCGAATCGCGCGGGAATGCCCATGGCGCGCGTGTATCCGATAAAAATGGCGTGGAAATCGGTGCAGTTGCCGCGGCGCGCGTCGCAGGCGTAGTAGATGTCGCCGCGGCCCCAGCCCTTTCCGGTTTTGTCGTACTTTACCGTTGCGACGATGTGATTGTAGATCGCCCTCGCCATCTCGAGATCGGTGTGCGCGTGCGCGGCGTCCACCACTTCGCGCGCCCAAGTCCTGATCTGGTCGTCGATAGGAACCAGACGATCCGGCTTGAGCCAGCGCGCCAGATCAGGCGGCGCCGCGACATCGGATTTCGACGCAACCTCCACCAGCGGCTGGATGCGCTCCCGCCGGATGGCCTGGAAGGTCACCGCCACGGGAATGCTGGTGTCATTGGGATGGTCGATCTTGGGATGGTCGATTTGAAGATGCAGAATCGTGTTGCCTTGATCGCCGGTCGTGATCTTGTAAGGATACGGTGTATCGATATGCAGGTTCGCAATGCGCTGATAGGAATCGTCGTGCGGAACCGGGATCCAAAGCTCCACTTTTTGAGCGCCGGACGGCAGATCCTTCAGCGTGGCTTTGTACTCGAACGTAAATTCGCGTTCGCGCGCCGGGCCGGACGCTAGCGCCAAGTTGGAGAAAACCAACAGCGCCGTTGCAAATCGCATGGATCGAGTCCCTTTAGCTGAGCGTATTCCAAATGTCGACGTCCCATTTCCAGGCGCCGTCTTCGCGTTTCCAAACGACCACGAACTTCACTTCGAGCGAGGCCGCGCCGCTTACAAAGTCCAGCCTGCCGCGTCCAATTTCGAAGCCGGTATCGCCCGTCGCCTCGAACTCGACGGTTTCTAGCTTCCCGGCGCTCACTCCCAGGCTGTCGACCGCGCTTCTCCAGAAGCTCTTGATGTTTTCGCGGCCGCTGATGGTCGGGGCGCCGGGCGGCAGGATGCGCGCGTCCTTAGTGTACACGCGGTCCAGCGCGTCGAAATCTCGTTTGGCTATAATCTGCTCGAAAAGACGATTGGTGGGTTGAATATCTTGTGCGATCACGGGGCTCATTATCTTGCTTCCTCGTCCAACAGACTAACAGATTCGCGCCGCCGGGACGATCACGGAGGTGGCATCTCGGAGGTATCATTAGGCCACAGGAGGGCGAAAATGCACAAGCACTTCGGCGCGGTTCTCTTGTCAGGCACCATGGCGTTTCTCTCGGCTGGCATTGTGGCTCAGGGCGCCGATAAAGATCGTGGCAACCCAAAGTTCGACCCGGAGGGTTGAGCTGTGGTTGGCAATCAAGAAGCAGCTCACCGGCTCGCGGGGGTCAAGAGTACTTCGAAGAAAATGTCAAGAATGCCCTTCTTCCAACGCTCGCGGGCAAGCTGGCTTCCGCGACACCGACAGAGCGTCCAAGCGTCCTGACCCTGATGATGCCGAACGGCAAAAGTCCGGAAGTCACGTTGCACCTTAAGGAAGAGAACGGCAAAGAGGGGCACATGAATGGTCCCATGATGTTAGGATCTTCGATCCGCTTTCAAGACGTGGCGGTTTCATTCACACGGGAACCGCCCATGCTGGAATTCGACGTCTCCACCAGCCCGCGGACAGCTACGCGGCGCTAACCCTATTTGGAGCTTGACGGCTCGCCTTCGAAAGGAAATTCGAACGATTCCGCGGCCGCATGCACCACCAGGGTCCCCGTGCCGAGGGGTTTGGCGTTGATGGGGAAAAAGACCGCGCCGTCGGTGGATTGGCCAGCCAGCAGCTTGGTCGGCACGAAAGCGATCGCGGAAGCCGCCGCGCCCGCCTTGATCCTGGTGGACACGCCGTCGGCCAGCGCGCTTTGCCGGCGGGACTCGAATCCGTTCGTGGTTTGCATGTTGGGGTTCCCGAAGACCCCGGCCTCATAGGTGGTCACCAGTTTGATCACATCGCCTCGACTCGCCTTGGCTAGCAGCGAGTTGACCACCGTGAGCGCCGGCGAGGCGCGCAAAACGCTGCCGTCCGGCGCGCGATAAGCGAAATCCTCCGGCTTGACCATCCACGAAATCGGCGAACCGTTCGAGACGGACACCTGAATGATCGAATACTCTTTCAGGTGCGACGGCAAATACGCGAACATCACCGTCACGCCGCCCTTGGTCAGAGCCTGGTAGCGGAGGCCGTTCGACTCAAAAGGAATAATTTGCGCCTGGAGTCCCAAGCCGGCCACCAGCCATAGAAGCGGACAAAGCCTCATAATCCCAGCCTCATAGTCCCATGATAACCGGCGGATGCGGGTCGCTTGAGTTACACCGGCATGGCGCGATTCCGCGACCTTGGTAGATAAGGCCTTCCCCTTAATCCGAGACCCGCTGCGCGGGGCAGATCTAAGGTCTTAGGTCGCCATCAACTAGTACTAAGGACCAATTGTTGTCATCGTCATAACGCCTTAGAGTTACATACAGGAGTGTAGTGATGTTGCGTGGCATAATCATTTGTCCCGATGTCGATCTGAACGAGCGGCTGGAAACGATTCTGACGGAAATCGGCATCGTGAGCATCACCCGTACGCTGGAGCGCTATCCAAACGCGCTGGAGATGTTGCGCGTTATCCGCGCGCATGCGCCTCAAGTGATCTTCGTGAGCACGGAATCGACCGCCAAGGCGATGGAGATCGCCCACGAAGTGGAGAAGAACGTTCCCGGCGTGCAGATCGTGGCGATGAGCCGCTTTTGCGATCCTCAGATCCTGCTGGAAGTGATGCGGGCCGGCATTCGCGAGTTCGTCTCGCTGCCCTTCGATCGCCAAACCCTTACGGACGGGCTACTCCGAATCAAAGAAACGGTACAGCAGCGGCCGCCGGCTATCGAAGCCACCACTCAAGTCTTCAGTTTTCTGCCCGCTAAGGCGGGTGTGGGCACCTCCACCTTGGCGCTGAACGCCGCCGTAGCCATGTCGCGCCTGCCCAACAACAAGGTGCTGCTTTCCGATTTCGACCTTAATTCCGGAATGCAACGATTCATGCTGAAGCTTGACAACTCCTACTGCGTCTCGCATGCCGCCGAACACGCCCTGGAAATGGATGAAAGCCTGTGGCCAACCATGGTCACTTCCATCGGCCAACTGGATGTGCTGCACGCGGGCAAGTTGAATCCGGAGTTCCGTCTGGAGCCCACTCAGATCCGGCATCTGATGGAGTTCATGCGGCGCAACTACGGCGCTCTTTGCTTCGACCTGTCCGGCAACCTTGAAAAGTATTCGTTGGAGATCATGCACGAGTCCAAGCGGATCTTCCTGGTGTGCACGCCCGAGATTCCCGCGTTGCACCTGGCGCGCGAAAAGTACCTCTACCTCAAGCAGGTCGATTTAGCGGAGCGCGTCTGCATCCTGCTAAACCGCTGTCAGAAACGGCCGTTGATCACGCCGGCGCAGATCGAACAATTGCTCGGCCTGCCGGTCTACATGACGTGTCCCAACGACTACCTGGGCGTGCAGCGAGCCTTAAGGGCGGGCAAATGGGTGGAAGAGAACGGCGAAGTCGGCAGGCAATTCACCGCG
>JBEKHQ010000364.1:0-4497 GCA_050012195.1 Bryobacteraceae bacterium
CGCAGATCGACTACAGCGATTATCGCGACGTGGGCGGAATCAAAATGCCTTTTCACTTGACCTTCGCGTGGCTGGACGGCCGCGACGCCATCCAGATCAAAGACATTCAGACCAACGTCCCGATCGACGAGTCGAAATTCGGCCGGCCGGTGCCGTCGAGGTAAAGCCGCTCAGAGCGGCGCTCGCCGACGCGATACCATCGGAAACCGACAAGCACGATCTGCGCAGCCTCTTTTGGCGTCGCGATAGTTCTCGGGCGTACAATGACTTTGGATTACGGTGCAACAATGATTCGATCCATCGCCGTTATCGTCGCTACCGCCATCGCCGTCCAGGCGCAAACACTGACTATAATCACTAACTTCACCGGACCCAACGGCTATGGACCCGGAACCCTGCTTCAAGCGAACGACGGAAATTTCTACGGAATAACCCCAAATGGCGGGTCCATCGGGAACGGCACGATTTTCAAACTCACCCCAGCCGGCCAGCTGACGACGCTGTACAACCTGGTTACGCCGGACATCCAAGCGCCATTAATTCAGGCCATGGACGGAAATCTATACGGCACGACCGGTGGCGGCGGAAACAGAAGTGATGGCACGATCTTTGAGTTTTCAACCGCGGGTAATTTCATCACGTTATACGCTCCGCCTGCAAACAATAGCCTCGGAGTCGAGCCCAACGCCCCATTAGTTCAAGGCCAGGACGGCAGCCTCTACGGGACCATGTACGCAGGGGGGAAGAACGACGACGGGACAGTTTTCAAACTGACCCTGCCTGGTACATTCAACACCCTGTACAACTTCTCGGGAGCCGACGGCGTCACGCCTTATTCTGGTCTGATGCAAGCCGCGGACGGAAATTTCTACGGGACCACCGGTAATGGGGGGGCCGGCGGTTGCAATGAGCCACCTTTGGCGGGATGCGGCACCATTTTCAGAATCACACCCGGGGGTTCGCTGACGACGTTGTACAGTTTCGGTGCGGCATCTCCCATGTCTCTGCCGCCCAGCGACGGCAGCCATCCTGGGGCCGAACTGGTGCAGGGCACCGACGGGAATTTCTACGGAACCACTGGCTCCGGCGGGGCCTTCAATCTTGGTACGGTGTTCAAAATCACTCCGGGCGGCGCACTCACGACGCTTTACAGCTTCACTGGCGCCGCTGATGGCGAGTACCCGGGAGGTTTGGTGCAAGCGAGCGACGGCAATTTTTATGGGATGAGCGGTGGAGGTTCCATTTCAGGCTGCGTCAGCCCGCTGGGCGCGTCAGTCGAATGCGGTACCGTATTCTCCATCACACCCGCCGGCAAACTCACGACGCTGCACAGCTTCGGTGCAAACGGCGATGGCGCATCTCCGAATGGTTCGCTGATACAAGCGAGCGACGGTAACCTTTATGGGTCCACTTATCACGGCGGAACCGATCTTAAGGGCACGGTGTTCCGCTTGACTCTTCCTCCTTCGAATGTACCCGCCATCGCGACGACGGGCGGCGTCTTGAACGGCGCTAGTTTTCAACCGGCAATCGGCGCCGATTCGTGGATCACCATTAAAGGAAGCAACCTGGCGCCGCTGACCGACAATTGGAACAACGCGATCGTCAATGGCGTCCTGCCTGCTTCATTGGATGGCGTTCGCGTGATGATGGGCGACCAGCCTGCCTACATCGAATACGTCAGCTCCACACAGATCAATGCATTGGCTCCCAATGTGGCTGCAGGGACCTTCCCCGTCACGGTGACCACCTCAATTGGGACCAGCCAGGCGGTGATGGTTGATGTCGCGGCGGTGCAGCCCGCGTTTTTCCAGTGGGGTAATTACGTCGTCGCGACCAGGCAGGACTTCAGTCTTGCCGTCAAGAACGGCACATTTCCAGCCACCACTACGGTCCCGGCCGCGCCAGGCGAAGTGATCATTCTTTGGGGCACCGGATTTGGCCCCACCAGTCCATCGGCGCCGGAGGGTGTCGAGGCCCCTGCGACCGCGACCTACAACACGGCCACCGCGGTGACGGTCACCGTAGGGAACCAGCCGGCCAAGGTGTACGGAGCGGCGTTGGCGCCGGGTTACGCTGGGTTGTATCAAGTGGCGATCGAGATTCCCGGAGCGCTCACGAACGGAGACTATCCGGTGGTTGCAACCGTTTCCGGGGCGCAATCGTCCTCGACCACTTTGATTACTGTGCAGCAATAAAGATGCACGTCGAGTTCAGAAAGGCTGTAGTACGCGACGAGATTCCCGAACTCCTAGCGTTTGACCGAAAGGTCTTTCCGAAAGCCGATCTTTTTGACGAGCAACAGTGGATGAGCGATGACTCTTACTGGATGCTGGTTGACGGAGCCAAAATTGGATGCTGCGCCTTTCAAGCAAACCGCGACTTCCGTGAAGACATTCGCAAGGATCGCCGTAATCCTACCCGAAAAGGGTCGCTTTACATCACCTCGACGGGTATTCTGCCTCGCGTTCAAGGCAGGGGCTTTGGGAAATTGTTCAAGGTTTGGCAGATCACTTACGCAAGAGTCCACGGCTTCGATCGACTAGTGACGAACTGCCGTATGCGGAATGCCGCTATCATTGGGCTGAACCAGAGCCTCGGGTATCGGTTCGTGCGGATAACGCCACGTTATTACAGCGGTCCCGCTGATGCGACCATCGTAATGGAGCTTAAACTGGTCTAATCCGAAAAAGTTTTCGGCGACAGGAGGACTGGCATGCGTAGTCTATTGCTCGCGAAGATCGGCGCGGCGTCTTTATGTATCGGCCTTCTGGCGCAGAGCCGAGGCCCGGTTCCGGGAGATCACACGAGAGTGCCCCCCGCCCGGGTTCCTTCCATTTACATGGGCGCCGCCGAAATTCAGGCTGGACTCGATAAGCTGGACCCCAAACTAATTGCGTCGCCCACGGGTGGGTCAGTCAATGTCGGCGCGGGCGTTAATTGCGTGGTCCGACGCCGGGTGTCCGGCCCTCAATACGCGATCACTCACACGCGGGATTTGGAGTACATCATTGTCACCAAAGGCGGCGGAACGATGGTGACGGGCGGCACGCTGATCCCGCCGACCATCGATAGTGACATCTACCCTAGCCCGAATCCGAACGCCATCATCAGGAGCGCGGCTGGAATCAAGAACGGTTTGGCGAGGAAAATTGGGGTAGGCGACGTCATCGTGAACCCGCCCGGTACGCCGCATTGGCTGAGCGAGATCGACGGGACAATCGAATACGTCGAGATCCGCGTCACGAACGTCGATCCCGCGCCCGGCATCGAGCGCGCGGAGGTCGCTCCCGTGTCCAATAAATAGCGGCCTGGAACGCTTGGGCCGCCAGGATTTGCCGATTTCGACTGGAACTCACTCAGGTGAGCTTAACGTGGCCCGATTGGGAGACGCGGGCCACGAATGGCCCCGGCAAGGAGCGGACGACTTTCGAGATCCGCGGCTTCCCTGTCAGGAAGACCATCGATATTTCCATGCCTCGAAGATTTCCGGCCGTCAGCACGAACACTCTGGCTTTGCTGGCTCTCAGTGCTGCGATCTCCAGCGGACGGTATCGGAGCCTCTGATCCTTAGTGAGCACGACCCAGCCCCGCTCGCCGACTGAGGGAAGCCAGATGCGGTCCTCCTCATCGCGCGCGAAATGGTGGTCGTGGATCTCGACGAAGAGACCAGCATTGATAAGCACCGTTCGGATTGGTTCTATGCCGAGCGACCTGTCGATGAAGAATACCGTTCCTCAGGCGGCTTCGCAACGGATTGCTTCTTCGATGGCACCGGTCTCCAGATTGAAGTCCTGCGCGAGCGCCGCAACGGAATCGCCGGCCTTGTATCGCTCGTAGATTGATGAAACGGGTATGCCGGTACCGGCGATCACCGGTCGGCCAAACGAGACTGACGGACTCATGACCACAACACGCGGATCCGACTTGGGTGTCGCATCGGATTCGGTATCGCGGGTGAAGGGGTAGAGCTTGATCGGGAGGCCCTGCGCGTCCCTGTCTATCCGCTTGAGGTAGACGTTTATGATCTCCTTCATCGTCTGTTGTCCTTCGCGCGACACATTAATCAGATCCCCATAGCGCTCGACGAACAGGTCCAAACCATCGGTTTGGAATGTCTGATCGATGAGAGGGCGCTCAATGCGGAACTGTCGCTTTAAGTAGTCGAGCGCGGTGCGAACCTTGGGAAGCTTGACACCGTGGCGGCGACGAATGGCGGCCAGGACATGCGCCTCGACAAGGTTGATGAAGGACAGATATTGCCTTTCCGGGTCATCCAGTCGGACTAGCGGCCGAGACCGCTTCGATTGCCCGGCAACTGGATACCACCTGCCCACTACCCAACTGCGCAAGGTCCCTTCCGGCATGCGCAAGTAGTGGGCCGCTTCAGCCATCGAATAGGCTGGCGACAATCGGAAATCTTCAGTCGGCTGGAGCGCCATTTCTCCCTCTCAAACATTATCGGTCTATCGTGTTGCGCGTACAAGGGCGCCGGCG
>JBEKHQ010000365.1:0-4490 GCA_050012195.1 Bryobacteraceae bacterium
AGTGAAATAGGGACGAGTGAGGGCCGCGTCGGCGGGAATGGTCACCTGAAAACGCGCCTGGGCTTGCGCGCGGCTTGCTAACGTCTTCGGTTGATCGCCCTTGCCGGCGATCTGCCAGGCCTTCCCATCGGACGCGGCCAGCACGACCGACTCCACGCTCAGCGTCTCGGGACTTTGGTTCAGCACGTCCACGCGCACGGCGAACGACTGGCCCGGAATCCCGACCGCGAACGTGGGCCCCCCTTGCGCGTACGGGCTTGGGCGCTGCCCCTCGCGCTCCACCGTCACGGCGGCTTGCAACGAAACACCCAGCGCGTCAGCTAGCGCGTGCTCGAACTGATCTTCCTTGACGCGCAATTCGAACAGCACGTCCGATTTGCCGGGTTCCGGCAGGCCATCCGCTTGTATCCGGTCAATCAGGGATCGCGTGACGCCCAGGCCCTCGGCCAAAGACGGCGCAATGCCCGACGGTCGATCCGGCTGGTATTGCTCGGCGGCTTGATCGGCCAGACGCGCCATCTCCGTTAAGCCGCTCTTCAGCCAGTCCGGCTGGTTCGGAACCAGCGTACCCATGCCCCGCAACGATACATCCACGCCGTCGAAGAACGTCTCTTCATGTTCCGCCGCCGGCACGTTGGAATCATAACGATGATAGGGACTCGCCATCGGCCCCGGCGGGGGAATCGCCACGCCGTTGTTTTGACTCTTCTGGAATCCCAGTCCCTCGCGGCCAATTTGCAGATAGGTTAAGCCGATCGCGGGCGCTAAGTCGCCTTCCTGAACTTCGAGCGTCGTGGAAGGTTTCTCGCTGGACCAAGTCTTGCGAATGTAATCGAAGAACCGCACCGGGACGTACTTATCGATGGCGTAATCGTACATTCCCTGCGGAGTGACGGCGAAAAACGGAACGCGCTCGTAGACCTTGAGCGGCGTCCAGGGCCGCAGGCCTTCTTTGATTTGCTCCGGAAATTGCTTCGGATCTCCCGCGGCAAGAAAGGCTTCTTGCGCCATCTGTCCGGCCACCTGATGATTGCCGTGACCGTCCGTGGCCGATCCGACAAAGACGGACGTGATCACCAGCGGGCGCGTCATACGGATCACGCGCACCACATCGGAGAGCACGCGGTCGTGGTCCCATTTTTCCAGCGCTTCCTCGCGCGTCTTCGAGAAGCCGTAATCGATCGCGCGCGTCCAGTATTGATCGACGCCGTAGTAACGGTCGGCCGCGAGCAACTCCTCGGTGCGCACCAGCCCGAGCGCGTCGTACATATCGGACGACATCGCGTTCTGGCCGCCTTCGCCGCGGTTCAAAGTGAGCAGAATCCCGCGAGCGCCCGCGCCGCGCGTCTCGAAAGCCAGCACACCGCCGTCTTCGTCGTCCGGATGCGCGGTGATCATCATCAGGCTGGCGCGCGTCCGAATCGCGTGCAACCAGTGCGTCAGGCCGGCGGCGCCGCGGTCAACGTCGGCAGGCATCGCATCGGCGGCCGTGTCCTGTGCAAGACCGGTTTTCCAAGTCCAGGCGAGGCTCAGCGCAAGCGCCGCCGCCAACACCAGACCGCGGATGCGCATCGGTTGTCCCGCCTACTTGCGAGCCTTCCGCGCCGTCATCGTAATCTCAATCTTAGCGTTCGGCCCCGCGAGCTTGGCGACGCCCACCGTGGTTCGCGCCGGCCTCGGCTCTTTGATCACCGAAGTATAAACGGCATTCATGCGCTGGAATAGGCTGACATCGGTCATATAGACCTGCACCGACACCACGTCGTCGAACGTCATGTTCGCAGCTTTCAAAATGATGGCGATGTGATCCAGCGTGTTCTTCACTTCGGTTTCAAAGTCGCTGGGGAACTCGCGCGTCTTCAGGTCGGCCCCAGTCTGGCCGGAAATGTACAAGGTTCCATCGACCAAAATCGCCGGGCTGAAATTAGCGGTTGCGCCGGGCGCGGGCGCAAACTCGGGAGGCGCAATCACTTTCTTCTCGGCGCGGGAGACCGCGGGGTACAGCGCCAGGAACAGGGTCAGGGCAAAGGTGGCTTTTCGCATGTCGCCTATAGTCCAACTTGGGAGCGGGTCTTGTCAAATTTCAGGCTGGTCCGCAGGCGTGGCTGGACCGCACTTGACGCCCTTTTTTTAACATCTTATACTCGATCTAGATACTATGGAATGCCTTTTCGCCGCGTGGCCTGACGCGCAATTCAATTCCCGATAGTCCAATGCCGCGACGCCGCAGATCGTTATTTGTCTTTTTCGTCTCCCTCGTGGCCTGTGTCGCCATCGCTGGCGTCGTTTCGGAATCCGCGCGAGGCGATTCCGCGCCAGCCTCGCGTGTGGTAGTGAAAAACCAAGGCTTTCTCCCGTTCGCCAATGCCCCCATCAACTATCGGTCCTCGGAGCTGAACGATCCGGTAGCGAAACTCGAGAAGCGGCTTGAGCGCGGGGAAATTGTCCTTCGCTACGACGCCAAGCACGGCTATCTGAAATCGGTTCTGGATGCATTGCATATTTCAATCAACTCCCAGACGTTGGTCTTCTCCAGGACGAGTTTCCAGTTTTCCCAAATCGCTCCCGCCATCCCGCGCGCGCTGTATTACAACGACGACGTCTACGTCGGCCAAGTGCGCGACGGGAGGTTTCTGGAGTTCGTCTCGTTCGATCCGATGCAGGGCGCAATTTTCTACGTGATGGACGAACAGCGGGACGAACATCCGCGCTTCGAACGATCCGAGGTCGATTGTATCCAGTGCCATGTCGCGGGCTCGACGCGCGGCGTGCCCGGAGTGTTGTTACGATCCGTTTTCACCAGACCGGACGGCTCCCCGGAGTCCGCTGCGAAGTCCTTTGTCACCGGACAGGAGAGCCCGCTCAGCGAGCGGTGGGGTGGGTGGTATGTCACGGCCAAGAGCGGCGCCGAGGGCAGCATGGCGAACGTTACGATTTCCGATCCGCAACATCCCGAGCAATTGGACCGGGCAGCGGGAGCCAATCTGACTGATCTAGCCGGACGCTTTGACACCTCGGCTCATCTGACCGGATCGAGCGACATCGTCGCGTTGATGGTCCTCGCCCATCAAACGCAAATGCACAATTTGATCACGCAGACCAACTACCAGACGCGTCTCGCGCTCTTCGCCGACCAAAATCGCAATCGGGCAGCGGGTTTACCGCCTGAAACCATTTCAGACGCCGCGAGGAAACAGTATGAAGGCCCGGCGGAGCAATTGGTGCGCTATCTGCTCTTCACCAACGAGACGCCGCTGGAAGGCCCGATCGCCGGGACATCCGGCTTCGCGGAGGAGTTCGCGGCGCGCGGGCCGCGCGACTCCATCGGACGTTCTCTCCGCGATTTCGACCTTCGCACCAGGATTTTCAAGTATCCGTGCAGTTACCTCATTTACTCGGAGGCGTTCGACGCCATTCCGGAACCGGCGAAGCAGTACGTCTATCGCCGGCTGTTCGAAATTCTGAGCGGGCGCGAACAAGGCCCTGAGTTCGCATCGCTCTCGAGCCAGGACAGGCGAGCGATCCTCGAGATCCTGGTGGCCACGAAGCCCGGTGTTCCCGAAAAGTGGAGTGAGTTCGTTCGGAACGCCAATCAGGGAACCACCAACTGACAAGAATGGAAAGGAATCTCATGAAGAAACTAAACTCTTGGAGAATCGCAAATCTCGTGGCCGTTGCTACCGTGGCTCTCGGCGCCGGCAGCGTTTCCACTTTCGCTCAAACCACGGCCGCTCCGTCCGCCAACCTGGAAGGCCGTTGGGCCGCGACGCTGACGCATGGCAGCCTCGTCATCCCATTCCGGCTCGACATCTCGGGCTCCGGCGATCATGTCGTCGGAACCTTATACAACGGCGACGATAAAGAAACCACCACCGCCGCTCGCATCGAAAACGGCGTCGTGCAACTGAATTTCGAACACTACTTAACCAGCATCGCGGCCACCGTCAAGGATGGTGAACTCGACGGGAAAATCACGGAGACTCGACGCAGCCCGATTAACATCACGCCGGGCCAATATTCCGCCACCGCGTCCGACAGAATTGAGCCGTTCCATGCCAAGCGTTACGTCGCGCCCACGCCCGCCGCGGTGGCGAACGTACCATCCATCGACGGCGTCTGGGAGATTCCGCACGAATCTCCGAAAGGTGAAAAGGCTTGGCGGCTAATCGTCAAACAAAACGGAGCGGAGATCCAAACTACGATTCTTCGCGTCGATGGCGACACCGGAGCGCTCACCGGAGGATGGCAGGATGGCAAGTTCGTCGCCAGCCATTTTGATGGAGCGCGGCCGGGCCTGATTCACATCACGCCGCAAACCGACGGCACGCTGCTGGTCGACATCAAAGCGGAGCCGCGCAACGAGGTCTTCACCGCCTATCGGCCGGAGGTGGCGCGAGCGAAAGGTTTTCCGGAGCCGGCTAATTACCTGACGCACACCACCGTGAGAAATCCGAGCGAAGTGTTTACTTACAGCTTCCGCGATGACAACG
>JBEKHQ010000366.1:0-5387 GCA_050012195.1 Bryobacteraceae bacterium
CCATTGTTGGGCCGCCGCTTGAATCAGCATCTCGCGCGCGGACGCGCCCGCCTTCCGCAGGGAATTCCACGACGTCCGAATGCTCTGGCTCCCGAAGACGCCTTGAAAGGGGCCGTACTCTTTGCTGACGCCCGGAAACTCGGCGCGAATCTTGTTCCAATCGCACTCCAGCTCTTCGGCCAGCAGCATGGAGAGCGAAGTGACCGTGCCCTGACCCATTTCGGCTTTGTGGATGAACAGGGTCACGCTGTCGTCGGAGCCGACGTGCACCCAGGCATTGAGTTTCGAGTCGCGGGACGCGGCGGCGCGCGAACGTTGCGGAAGATAGAAACCGATCAGCAATCCACCGGCGGCAGCGGCGCCCGACTGAAGAAAGGTTCGGCGATTCATCTTGCGCCTCCTTCCGCGCGCTTGATCTCGGCGGCGCGATGAATGGCGCGGCGAATCGTGTCGTAAGTTCCGCAGCGGCAGATGTTGCCATGCATGGCCTCGTCAATGTCTGCGTCGGTGGGCTGCGACGTTTTGGCCAACAAAGCGGCGCTGGTCATGATCTGGCCGGACTGGCAGTATCCGCACTGTGGAACGTCCTCTTCGATCCAAGCGCGCTGGATCGGGTGGCTGGCGTCGGCGGAAAGTCCTTCAATGGTGACCACGGTCTTTCCGGCCACCGTCGAGATCGGCGTTACGCACGACCGGACCGGTTGTCCGTTGATGTGGACGGTGCAGGCGCCGCAGAGCGACATCCCGCATCCGAACTTGGTGCCGGTCATGCCCAGCGTATCGCGTAAGACCCATAACAGCGGCATGGCGGGAACGGCATCCACCGTTTGGGCTCTGCCGTTCAACGTGAATTTTACCAAGGACATGGTTCGCCTCCTTTGACTTCGCCTTCAACCAGGATACAGCGAACCGTCAACTGAGGACCGGAAGATGGAAACCGATCGCATGGCCTGAATTTCGCGATTCGCTGGCGCGCCGTAAATAAGCTCTCCGCGTTCGGCCTGCAGATAGCCTTCCTCGATATGGGCAGAGAGCGCTCGGCGTTCCTCCTCAGTCCAGCTTTCCTCGGCGTCTTGTGGATCACTATCGCGAACTGGTGTCGCAAGG
Organism: Bryobacteraceae bacterium; assembly: GCA_050012195.1. GTDB lineage: Bacteria > Acidobacteriota > Terriglobia > Bryobacterales > Bryobacteraceae > Palsa-89. The sequence continues at coordinate 1,108 of JBEKHQ010000366.1, forward strand.
AAAGCTGTCGGAAGCCGCCAAGAAATTCGAGGCGATTCAGTCGCTGGTGGCCAAGTTAGCGCGGTGGGCGCGACCTCACTCCGTTCGCAGCGCCTGCATCACGTCCACTCGGGCCGCCCGCGCCGCGGGTATGAGCGACGCAATCACGGCGGCAAGCAGCAGCACCAAAGCCGAACCGGCCACCGGCAGCATGCCCGGCATTTTCAGATCTCCAAAAAACGTGCCCGCCAATTGCGCCAGTCCGTACCCGCACGCTAAACCGACCGCAAGTCCGCCCAGGGCCATGGCAGCGCCTTCCGCGATCACCCGTATCAGCAAATGCCGAGGCTCGGAGCCGACCGCCAGCCGGATGCCGAACTCGCGCGTCCGTCCGCTGACGGAGAACGCCAGTACGCCGGAAACGCCCACCACCGCGATCAGCAGCGCCACGCCCGCGAAAACGCTGAACACCACCACGTTGAGCCGATCCGATGAGAGCACTTCCGCGCGAACGTCGGCAAGGGTGGCCGCGTGTTCCACGGGCTGGTCCGCGGACATATTCCGCAGAATCCGTGCGATAGGCGTCACCAGAGCATAAGGATCCGAGCCCGCGTGAACGAACATGCGCCCTCCGCCCATCACCGCTTCCTGATCGAAAGGCCGATACACGGTCATGGCCGGCTTGGGAACTACGTTTATGTCGTCCATGTCCGGAACCACGCCGATAATGCGCAGGCCGGTAGGGCTCGTTATGGGGGCGAACTTCAGCACCGGGTCGGTCCACGCCAGATAATGGTTGAGCGCATCCCGGTCCGGGAACATTCGTTGCGCCACGCTCTGGCTTACAATCGCCACCGGCTCAACGCCCAGGCGGTCCGCGTCTGTGAAATCTCGCCCTTCGATGACAGGCAGGCCGAGCGCCGCAAAAAATCCGGGTGAGATGATTCGAATCCTTGTGCGGAGAAGTTCCTCGCCCGCCGCCGGAACGTGCCCGTCGGCCGAAACTTGGAACGCGAAGTTGAAGTCGGCGTCGCGCCACGGAACCGACGAGCCGACGGCAACGTTCTCGACGCCGGGCAGCTCGCGGATGCGCCGCGCGGCCTCGCGGTAGAAATCCACTACCTGCCGGGGCGTTCTTCCGTTATGCATCACGGGCACGTTCACCGCCAGCACATGCTGTGTTTCGAAAGGGGACTGCGCGGCCTCAAGCGAAACCAGCGTCTTCACGAATGCTCCGGCGGAGGCGACCAGCACGAACGACGCGGCGATCTGAATCACCGCGAAGACCCTCAATTTCCGATTCGCCACGCCGGTGATGCGCGTGCTCCCGCTGGCCAGGCCGAAGCCCTGAGCGCCTCCCGAAGAGGGCAGGCGCGGAACAAAGGCCAGCAGAGCCGCGGCCAGCACCGCCAATCCCGCTCCCACCCAGAGCATGCTCGCGTCCACGGAGAGGTCGAGCGCGCGCACGGAATAGCGGGAAGCGTAGCGCGCCAGCACGGTCACCAACGGGTCGGCGAGCACGATGCCGAGCGCGGCGCCCCCGACGCACAGCAGCAGGCTCTCGGCCAACAAAGTACGACGCAAGGCGCCGGTGCTGGCCCCCAGCGCCGCGCGGATGCCCAGTTCGCTTTCCCGGCGCACGGTGCGCGCTAGAATCAGGTTCGCGACGTTGGAACAGGCGATGACAAAAACCAGCACCGACGCCGCCATCAGCACCAATAGTATTGTCCGCGCACCGGACGTGAGCTGGTCGCGCAACCGCGCCGCGCTGATTCGATAGTCGGCCCTGGCCGGATAGGCTTCCGGATGTTCCCGCTTCATGACCTCGTATACGGAGCCCAACTCCGCGCGCGCGGTTTCCAGATCCGCGCCCGGCGCCAGCCTGGCGAACAATTCGGTCATACGGTGGATCCGGCCCGTCACCATCGTCGCTGAAAGATGATGCGAGCTGGTCACGATGTTGGCGATGATTTCGGTGTCCTGGGGATAGGGGACGCATGGTTCCAGAACCCCCACCACTGTGGCCGGGCGCGCGTCGACGAAGGAATCCAGCCGCACGTGCTTGCCGATCACCGAAGGATCGCGCTTCAGCGTCGTCGACCAGAAACGATACGTCAATACCACGGCGCCCGCCGCATTCGGACCATCATCGTGCTCATCCAGCAGCCGGCCGAGTACCGGGCGCAACCCCATTACCTGGAAATACGATCCGCCCACCACGCCCGCCTGAACCGAGCGCGGCTCCCCGAGTCCGACCAGAGTGAAACCAAGGGTGGAAAACTCGCCGAACGAGCTCAGCGTTTTCAAGTTCACGCGCGCGCGCAGGTCCGCGATCTCCGGCACCGAGAACGTGGCGTTGCGGTCCCCTTCGCCCGGCGCGCTCTGGCGGATGTAGATCAGCCGGTCTTCATCGCGGTTGACCAGGGGGCGAAGCAGAACGCCGCGTACCAGACTGAACATTGCGGCATTGGCTCCGATTCCGAGCGCCAGGGTCAGCACCACAGTGATCGTGAGACCTTTTGAGCGGGCCAGGGAACGGGCGCCGACTTTCAACTCGCTCAGGAAGGACACAATGCTTTCGATCATGCCGCCACGCCTCCAATAACAGTCTAGTAAACGGAAATGGTCGGCAAGTGGATTGCCCTTTCTTTGTCTTACAAATAGTGGTCGTTAACTCGCGCCGCAGCCGCTGAATGTTCGTTTCTGGGAATTCCTGCGTTCGGAACGGGACAAACGCGCATGCAAGGCGGACCGCACGTCCGTGATAGAATCTTGCCACCCTGGAAAGATCGGGGAACTCAACGGTATGCGTTTACGAAATGTCGCAGCCTGCCTCTTGCTGCTCGTTTTCGGCGGCATCCGGTCAAGGCACGCTTGGCACAATCAGCGGAACGGTAACCGATGGGGACGGCGCGGCCATTCCCGGCGCTAGCGTGGAAGCCAAGAGCGAGGCCGGCGTCCAGTTCCAGGTCAAGACTTCGGCATCGGGCACGTATGCGCTCAATCAACTGCCCGCGGGCACATATCGCATCGCGATCGCTTCGCCCGGATTGAAACGGTTTGCCAAAGAAAAGGTGGCGGTTCAAGCCGGCGAAGCCGTACACCTCGACGCCCACCTGGAGGACTTCGAGTCCCTCGGTTCTTTAGGAGAAGATCGAACATTCTACGCGGAAGCCTTCGGGGCGCACAATGCGCCTACCGGATCGACTCCCCGGACGCCAGCCGGCAAACCCGATTTTTCGGGAGTATGGCATCCTTTGCGCCCTGTCGATGGTGGAAAGCCGGAGCCTCTTCCCTGGGCCGAGGAACTCGCCAAGAAGCGCGCAGCGGACAATTTCAAGGACCAGCCTTCGTCGTTCTGCCTGCCCGCGGGAATCATGGGCGCTCCAACCCTGCTGCCGTTCCGCATCATGCAAAACCCGACCCTGCTGGCGATTCTCTACCAGGAAGATCTGCCCCGACAGATTTACCTCGACGATCGCAAACATCCGGAGGAATCGCTGTCGCCCTTTGTCGGGCATTCGGTAGGTAAATGGGATGGAGACACGCTGGTGGTGGACACGGAGGGATTTAACGATAAGACGTGGCTGGATGGGGGATATCCGCTCACCGAAAAGATGCACCTGGTTGAGCGCTATCGGCGAAAGGATCTGGGGCATCTGGAAGTGGAATAGACGATCACCGACCCGGGCGCCTACAAGACGCCGTGGATCGAAAAGAAGGTAACGGAACTCGCGGGCCCCGACGAAGAGGTAGGCCAATACGTCTGCACCGAGAATAACCAGGACGTGCAGCACTTGGTGGGCAAATGAGAAGAGCGACTCAGCTTGCCGGCGCGGTTTGCTTCGGCTTGCTATTAACCCGGACACCCGCGCTGGCACATCACGCGTTTACGGCCGAGTTCGACCCAAACAAACGCATCAAAATCTCAGGAGCGCTTACCAGCCTGGAATGGACGAATCCGCATGTTTGGCTTCACGTGGACGTGAAGGGCGAAGACGGTAAAGTCACCAGCTGGGGATTTGAGATGGGCAGCCCCAACACCCTCATTCGCCAAGGTTGGCGGCGGACTGCATTGAAACCGGGAGACCAGGTCACCGTAGAAGGTTTCGCCGCGAAGGACGGCAGCAACATAGGCAACGCCCGCAGCGTCACGCTGCCGGACGGGAGCAAAGTCTTCGCCGGTTCGCCGCAGACGGACGGCGGACCAGTCAAGTAGCCCGCATTCGAGCGAAGGATGCTCGTCATGAATTCCCTTGGTAAACGTTAGACCATTTCCGGGAGCGCTGCAATCATGCGAC
>JBEKHQ010000367.1:0-4471 GCA_050012195.1 Bryobacteraceae bacterium
GTTGGACCCGAAAATGGACACGAAACTTCCGGGCGCGAGCGGCTGGTTGGCGACGTAACTGGCGGCGCTCACCGCGCCTCCAGCGTTAATCAAGGGCGTGGTGGGATTGGCTTCCAGGCTTCCACCGATCGACGCGGTTCCCTGGAGCGCAGGCGAATTTTGTTGCGCCAGCACCGTGATGGTCGCTTGCGCCGCGGAAGCCGCGGGCTGCCACGTCGCGGACCAGCTTCCACCTCCGAGCGAGAGCAACGAAATCGCCGGATCGCCGGTGGAGAAGGAAGCAGTCACGCTTCCCGCTGTCATGGAATTCCCGCAGTCGTCGACAATGCTTAAGGCGATGGGAGTGGGCCAGGCTGCCACCGTCGCAAAGCCGGATCCAAGCAGCGTGAACACGGGCAGCAGTGTCGTTGGCGTGCAACCGGTAGTGTGGGGCGTCCACCGAACTGCGGGTTGGGCGTCCGCTACCGACCCCTGGGTCACGATCAGCAGGACGGCGACGTTGGCGGCGGTCATGTCGGAGAAATTCAGGGTCAGGTTGCCCGTATAGACTCCGTCGGCCAGCCCGGCGATCGCGGGTTGAATCGTAAGTTGGAGTGGACTGGCAGCACTGACGCTACCATTGGCCGGCTGGACCGAAAACCAATTGCTTCCAGGTTGGAACGATAAGGCTGTGTTGAAAGTGAGCGGCGCGCTGTTTGGAGTAGTCACCGAGACGGTTTGCGGGCCCGGATTGGCGCTGCCCGCTTGCGCGACGAAGATCACGCCGGTGGGCTGCGCGACAGCGCCGAGATCAGTCCCGGCTGCCACGATGTTCAGCACGATGTTAGCGACTTGCGGTGAATTGCCGACTCCCGTGCCCGATACCTGAATCTGCCCATAGTAGGCGCCCGCTTTCAAATTGGTAGGATTTACGCTGATTGCAAGCGGCGACGGTGAAGACGACGCAGTTCCCGAAGACGGCGAGACGCTCAGCCACGTTCCGCCCGAAACCGTGAACGCCGAAACGCTGAACGGGAAGCTCCCCGATCCGCCGTCCAGAATCGAGAGCGTCTCAGAAGGCGATGTTCCCGCGCCGCTCTCGGTCTGCACCAGGAATCCAGTTTGCGAGAGCTGAATCCCATCCTGGTTGCTGTTGACCGTAGCGATCACCGGAACCGAAAAGGTCTGTCCGGACGGCGTCAATGAGAAAACGACGCTGCCCGAATAGGCGCCGGCCGTCAATCCGCTCGGGTTCACGCTGATGGTTACGGAGCTCGATCCGACTGGCGCGGTTCCGCTCGCCGGAGAGACGCTTAACCACCCGCCGGTGGAATCGACGCTTGCGGTAAAGGTCTGCGGTGGATCGCCGCGGTTCGAGATCAGGACGCTTTGCGAGACGACGTTGGTGGCGCCTTCTTGTAGCGAGAAACTCACGCCGGTGGGATCGATGGCGAGCGAAGAGCCGGGAAAAGGGTCTACCTCTAAAGTCTCCTGGAGGGCGCTTGGCGTGTCCGATATGAACTGTCCGTTTTGGGTAAGGGTGAGATCGAACGTCAGGGTTACGTCGTATTGACCCTCGCTTGTGGGCGTACCGGAGATCACGCCACCCTCAGAGAGAGTCAATCCAGGCGGAAGAGTCCCGCCTGTCAGACTGACCGTGATGGTAAATGCCAGGCCAGACTCGTCGACCGTGACTGTGAAGATGTTCCCAATCAAAGCGAGGTTATAGGGAACGCCGACAGTAGCGTCGGGAATACCGCCCGAAGTCTGAGCCAGGGCCGCCGGCGAACCGTAGCACAAAGCCAGCACCAACGGCAGAGCATATTTCCCCAAGGTGACACCCCCGTCCACGTTTGACTATCCGCAGCTTAAACCGCCGTGCCGTGAAACGCAAGCGACGACATCCGCGGCCGAGGCGTCACTTCACCGCGATGGTTACCGCGGAGCTCTGTTGTCCCGCCACCGTCAGCACGAGAGGCACGTTATCGCCCGGTGTTATCCCGCTTGGTACGGCTACATTCACTTGATACAAGCCCGTGAATGTCGGCGCCAAGCCCGCGAACTGCACCGGCGCGTTCACGCCGCCGATGGTCACGGTAACGGTGTTGGTGGTGTGGGACAGAGGACTCAACGGCGCCGCGCTGCCGGCGGGAACCGGCGGATTTACCGTGCCTAAACCGGCGCAGTAAATGATCGCGACATCTCCCGCGGTGATCGGGTTGTTGGCAGTTACCTCAAACTGGGGGCCTTTCGGCGGCGCGGCGACCACGATTCCAGCGCCCGTTCCGTTTTGGCTTTGGGTGAATACGGCCGGTTGCGCAGGCACGATCACTACCGGTTGCGGCATTGAGATGGCCGGTCCGTTCGTCACCACCAGCTGCATGGTGGCGTTGATAGGCACGTCATAAGGGATAATCGCGTTCACTTGGCCGTCCACGGCGAACTGCAATGGCAGCAGCTCTCCGGCCAGCACCGCCTCCGTGGCGCCCAACTGGGTGGCCAACGGCAAGACTTCGGATTGGTTCTTGCCGGCGCTCAGGTTGGACCCGAAAATGGACACGAAACCTCCGGGCGCGAGCGGCTGGTTGGCGACGTAACTGGCGGCGCTCACCGCGCCTCCCGCGTTAATCAAGGGCGTAGTTGGATTGGCTTCCAGGCTTCCGCCGATCGACGCGGTTCCTTGGAGCGGAGGCGAATTTTGTTGCGCCAGGACAGTGATGGTCGCTTGCGCCGCGGAAGATGCGGGCTGCCAGGTTGCGGACCAGCTTCCATCACCGAGCGAGAGCAGCGAAATCGCCGGATCGCCGGTGGAGAAGGAGGCAGTCACGCTTCCGTCCGTCATGAAATTTCCGCAGTCGTCGACGATGCTCACGGCGATGGGAGTGGGCCAGGCGGCCACGGTCGCAAAGCCGGACCCCAGCAGCGTGAATACGGGCAGCAGTGTGGTGGGCTTGCAAGCGGTGGCCTGGGGCGTCCACTGCGTTGCGGGTTGCGCTGCCGCTTCCGATCCCCCGGTCACGATCAGCAGGACGGCAACGTTGGCGACAGTCTTGTCGGAGAAATTCAGGCTCAGGTTACCCATATAGATGCCCTTCGTCAACCCGGTGATCGTCGGCTGGATGGTAAGCTCCAGTGGACTGGCGGCGCTGACGCTCCCTCCCACTGGGTTGACGGAGAACCAATTGCTTCCAGTCTGGAACGATAAGCCTGTGGTGAAACTGAGCGGCGTGCTATCTGGAGTAGTCACCGAGACGGTTTGCGCGGCGGGATTGGCGCCCTCGGCAACGAAGATCACGCCGGTGGGCTGTGCGACAGCGCCGAGATCGGCTCCTGCTGCCGCAACGTTCAATACGATGTTGGCGACTTGCGGGGAATTGCCGACTCCCGTGCCCGATACTTGAATCTGCCCATAGTAGTTGCCCGGCTGCAAGTTGGCCGGATTTACGCTGATTGCAAGCGGCGACGGCGTAGACGAGGCGGTTCCAGAAGACGGCGAGACGCTCAGCCACGATCCGCCCGAGACCGTGGAAGCCGACGCGCTGAATGCGAAGCTCCCCGATCCGCCGTTCAGAACCGAGAGCGTCAGGGCGGGAGTTGTTCCCGCGCCGCTCGTGGCTTGTGCGCGGAATCCGTTTTGCGACGGCGTAAGGGCGGTAGCCGTTCCTCCGCCGTTCTCGGCTTGCACGCGGAATCCATTCTGCGATAGCTCAATCTGATTCTGGTTGGAGTTGACGGTGGCGGTCACCGGGACCGAAATGGTTTGACCGGCCGGTACAAACGAAAAGACGATGGCGCCTGAGTGGGCTCCCGCCGACAATGCACTTACGCTCGCGCTGATAGTTACGGAATTTGATCCAATCGGCACGGTCCCGAGATTGGGATCGATGCTTAACCATCCCCCGTCGGAATTGGCGGTGGCTGTGAAGGTCTGGTCTGAAGTGGTATGGTTCACGATCAGCACGGTTTGCGAGGCGCCGTTCGAGGAGCCTTGGACGAGCGGAAAGTTCACGCCCGAAGGATCGACGGACAACGGCGGGCCGGTAAAACCGACCACCTGTAGACTCTCCGGCACGGGGATCGCGAGATTGAATACAACCGCTCCATTTTTCGTGATGGTGAATGTGAAGGTCACCGTAAAGCTGTAAGAACCAGACGCAGTAGGCGTTCCGGAAATCACGCCATCCGGGGAAATCGTCAAGCCTGGAGGAAGCCCTCCCGGGACGCTGGTTGTGATCGTGAAGGAGGCGCCGTCCTTAGACGCTTCGGCCCCAACATTCTGGAGGTTAAACAGCGTCAGCACGTTGAAGTTGAACGGCTGACCGACCGTGGCGTCGGGAATGCTCAGACCCTGCGCCAGCGCCGGCAGCGAGCAGACGCACAGTAGAAACGCGTGCTTCCACATCTTGGGGAATGTCATTGATCTAGCCGGTACTATACGCGAGAAAAATGCTTAGATCAATCCCGCTAGAGGACTAAACCGCCGCCCCGTGAA
>JBEKHQ010000368.1:0-4461 GCA_050012195.1 Bryobacteraceae bacterium
CGTGGCTGCGAGGGCTGTGCATCACCTCGCGGGGATAGGCCAGGATCAGGTTCCATAGAAAGCGGGGTCATCGGCCGCGATCATCGGTCGGCTTTCAGCTCAGCAAAGGTGCGCGAAAAACGAACCTTGCCCCGAAGCTGGTGCAAGCGCGCGTAGGCGTCCGATGCTGCCACCAACTGGAGGCCGGTGCGAATGGTTTGGCTGATGCCGGCACCCGTAGCTTTCTGCGCCCGTTCGAGAAGTTCCGGCGGCACCTCGACCGTGATCTTGCGGGTGCTTGCCATGACATCTCAAAGTACCATGGCCTCTCATGCCGCCCACTATAATCGAAGAACCGACATGCGACCCGCGATATGTTTGCTCTCTGGCGGACTCGATTCGGCCACTTCCATGGCGGTGGCGCGGCGCGATAGCTTCGATTGCCACGCGCTTAGTTTCGACTATGGCCAGCGGCATCGTGTGGAGCTGGACGCGGCGGCGAGGGTCGCGCAGAGCCTCGGCGCGGTGCAACACATCATCGTGCCCATCAACCTTCGAGTCTTCGGCGGCTCGGCCCTGACCTCGGATTTGGCGGTGCCAAAAGCCGGATTGAGCGCGGGCATCCCCATCACCTACGTTCCGGCGCGCAACACCATCTTCCTAGCGTTCGCGCTCGCCTGGGCGGAAGTGCTCGACTCGTCCGACATTTTCATCGGCGTGAACGCGATCGATTATTCCGGCTATCCCGACTGCCGTCCGGAATTCACCGAGGCCTTCGAGCAGATGGCCAATCTTGCGACCAAGGCGGGAGTGGAAGGCCGCACGCGCATCCAAATCCACACGCCGCTGATTCAACTCTCGAAATGCGCGATCATCAGATTAGGCGCCGAGTTGGGCGTCGACTTCCGCTTGACCCACAGTTGCTACGATCCCGACCAGAAAGGCCGCGCGTGCGGCGCGTGCGATTCCTGCAGGCTCCGGCGTCAGGGCTTCCGCGAAGCGGGTCTCGAAGATCCCATCGAGTACATCAGTGAAAATTTCTGAAATCTTTTATTCCGTTCAAGGGGAAGGCACGCTGGCCGGCGTTCCGTCCGTCTTCATTCGCACCAGCGGCTGCAATCTTCGGTGCTCCTGGTGCGACACGCCCTATACGTCCTGGGCGCCGGAAGGCGAGGAGCGTTCCATCGATTCGATCGTTCAGGAAGTGGAACGCTTCGGCGCCTCGCATGTGGTGGTGACGGGCGGCGAACCGATGATCGCGCCCCAGATCGACGAGCTGACGCATCGCCTGGGCGGACACCTCACCATTGAAACGGCCGGGACCGTGGACGCCCACGTCCGCTGCGATTTGATGAGTATCAGTCCGAAGCTTGCCAATTCGACTCCGCACGCGCGCGAGGGTGGCCGCTGGGAACAGCAACACGAACGATTGCGCTATCAACCGGAGATTCTGAAGCGGCTGATTCAGCTCTATCCGTATCAACTGAAGTTCGTGATGGTGTCGCCGGGCGACCTGGCGCAGGTAAGGGCTATCGTCGAGGAAATCGGAGCCGCAAGGAACCGCGTCTTGTTGATGGCCGAAGGAGTGGACGCGGGCGTACTGGCCGAGCGCGGGCGCTGGTTGGCCGACATCTCCAAAACCGAAGGATTCCGTTTCACCCCCCGGCTCCACATCGATCTGTGGGGTAACCGCCGCGGCGTTTAAGCGCTCAGCTCGTAACCGTGCTCGGCGATCTGGATCCACAGCGTCTCGGATTGCCGTCCGTGCAGCGCGAAGATCTGGCGCACCAGGTCGCACACCTGCTCGCAACCTTTCTCGTAGAAAACTAGAATCGCCGGACCCGCGCCGCTCAGAGTGCATCCGAGCAATCCGGGGGCGCGCAGGCGGACCATCTCTTCCAGGCCCGGCACCAGGGCGTAACGATACGGCTGATGCATGCGATCCTCGAAGGCGGCTGGAAACGCGCTGGTGGTTCCGGTGGCCAGCGCGGCGATCAGCAAGGCGCTGCGTTGCACGTTGAAAATCGCGTCCTGGCGCGAGTATTGATCCGGCAGCACGCGCCGGGCCTCGGTGGTCGGAAGAATGAAGTCGGGCACCACCACGGCGAGCGCGTAGCGCGCCGGCAGTTCCACGCGGACCGCGCGCGCCACTCCGCCCGCGTCAATGGCGCTGGCCACAATGGAGCCCAGCACGCAAGCGGCGACGTTGTCGGGATGCCCTTCGATGCGCGCGGCCTCGTCCAGAATGCGGAGCGGCTTCCAGTGCAGTCCCAGCAAATGGTCGGCAATCACCACGCCCGCGATGAGCGCGGCGGCGCTCGATCCGAGTCCTTTCCCGATGGGAATGTCGTTATCGATTTCGAGCGCGATGCGCGGCAGTTTTGCGCCGACATCGCGAGCGACGGCCAGCGCGGTTTGCCAGATGAGATTGTCTTCGTTGTTAGAGATCTGATCCACGTCGCGTCCTCGCGCCCGAATGCTAAGCTGATCGGCCTGCTCAAACCGGCATGTAAGATAGACCCCGAGCGCGAGACCCAAGGCATCGAAGCCGGGGCCGAGATTGGCGCTCGAAGCTGGGACGCGGACCTTCATTGGGAGATCCGCTTACAGCCTCACCACGCAGCCGGTGCGGCAGGATTGGTATATCGACAGCACCACTTCGAGCGCGCGATAGCCGTCCTGGCCACTCGAGCACGGCGCGCGGCCGCTGGAAATGGCTTCTCCAAAATCGCGAAACTGCCGCTCGAACGGAGCGATGGGAGTTCCCATGGGATCGGACGCGCCCGAAGCGATGTCATAGGCCAGCGGAGGGGGATCTCCGGTATCATTCTCGACGTGCCACGTTATTAATTTGTCGCCGGAAAGCACCGCCGTGCCCTTCGTGCCGTGGATCTCGATGCGGTCGCTAAAGCCTGGCCAGAACGCGGTCCCAGCTTGCAGCACGCCGGTGGCCCCGGACGAGAACTTCAGCAGCGCCGCCACCACGTCCTCCGATTCGATCTTGTGCCGCGCCGCCAATTGCCAGTAACCGAATACTTCCGAGATACCTCCCATGAGCCACAACAAAACGTCCACCTGATGAATGGCCTGCGTGATGAGCGCGCCGCCGCCCTCCACCGCCCAGCTTCCCTTGATGGGGCGCGAGTAGTAAGCTTCGGACCGATACCATTTCACATAGGCGTCGGCTTGCACGATCTTGCCCAGCCGCCCGGATTCGATGGCGCGCCGCAGAAACTGTGTCGAGAGGTCGAAGCGGCGCTGGCTCACCACGCCCAGCACGATACCGGCGTCGCGCGCGGTGTCGATCATTTTCCGGGCGGTTTCCAGATCGGTAGCCATAGGCTTTTGCACTTGCAGGTGCTTCTTTGCGTCCGCGCAGAGTTGAACAGGCTCGAAACGGAAATTCGGGAACGTGCAGACGTCCACGTAGTCTACCTGGGGGTGGCGGCAGAGCTCCTGATAGGTGGGAACGAATTCGCAACCGTGGCGATGCGCGAAGGCGCGGCCGTTTTCCGGAGTGAAGTCGGTGCAGGCCGTCACCTGATAGCCGATGTTGGCGTAGGCCTGCGCATGCTTGTGCGAGACTGCTCCGGTTCCGATGATGCCGACGCGCATTCAGGTTAGAGTCATTGTGCCACAGGCGTTCGGACATGTTCGGGCCGAAAGCCAAGACCGATCACCCGCGCCGGGATGCGCCGCAAGATCGGGAAGCGCTGCAAGAGCCGCAGGGGAAGTGGAAGGCGGCGCAGGGGAGTTTCGTTGTTCAAGGCGCGGCGAATAACACGCTTGTGCGCGAAAACTTGAAGCGCCTGCGTCATGCGCGTGGGGAACTCGCGGCGTCGTTGGACCGCCCGCAGCCGTTCGTCGGTCACTCGACCCCTTTGCAGCGGGCCCGCTAGAATATTCGCCGCAGCCACGGCATCCTGAATGGCGAGATTTATTCCCACGCCGCCCACCGGCGACATGGCGTGCGCGGAGTCGCCGATGCACAGCAGGCCGGCGCGCCACCAGCGGCGCAAGCGATCGACGGAAACCGACAGCAGCTTGATGTCGTTCCAATCCTTCAATTCGTCAACGCGCTCTCGAAGGAACGGTGCGGTCTTCGCGATATCCTCCCGGAACGACGGCAACCCCTTTTCCCGGATCGCATCGAATCCTCCTTTGGAAATCACGTACGCGCATTGCCAATAATCGCCGCGGTCGATCGTCACCAGAATCCTTCCCGCTCGGACGCGCCCTAGCGTCTGATTGGGATCGTCAGGCCCCCGAGGAATCCGCATCCAAAGCACATCGATGGGCGCGCCCAGATCCAGGACTTCGAGAGCGGCCTTCTCGCGAACGATGGAGCGGCGGCCGTCCGCTCCGATGGTCAGGTCCGCTCGCACTTCCAGCGGCCCCCGCGGCGTCGTTGCGCGCACGCCCACCGGTAGTGGGTCAGTTTGAAAATGATAACACTTGAACGTCGCTTCAACCCTCCAACGC
>JBEKHQ010000369.1:0-4457 GCA_050012195.1 Bryobacteraceae bacterium
TCGGGCGCGGCGACCTGCTCGTCGCCGGCTGCGCCGTGGCGTACGCGTTCCACATTCTTGTGCTGGGGCGATTTGCGAAAGAAACCGGCGCGGGGCTGTTGGCCCTAACGCAAATCGCGACCGGCGCAGTCCTGGGCGGCGCCACCTTCTGGTGGGCCGAACCCGTCCGTATTCGCTGGACCTCCGATGTCGCGATCGCCCTGGCAGTTACCAGCCTGCTTGCCACCGCGTTCGCTTTCTTCGTCCAGAGCTGGGCGCAACGCTGGTCGAGCCCCACCCGCACTGTCCTCATTTTTTCCATGGAACCCGTCTTTGCCTGGGTCACTTCGTATCTTGTCGCGGGCGAGCTGCTCTCGCGCAGGGGGACGGTGGGCGCTGTTCTGATCCTGGCCGGCATCCTGCTGGTCGAATTGAAACCAAGACGCGCGAATCCGGATTCAAACTAGAAACAGGAAACCGGAAAACGGGTATCATGTGTATAGATCCGTCCTAACAGCGAAAAGAGGAAACATGCGGTGGTATAACAAAATGCGGCGGCAAAAGCTGCTGTCTTTGAGTCTCGTGCTGGTGACGCTCTCCGTCGGGATCGTGATCGGCACCTTGCTCAATAGCGGAGTGCACGCGGCTCGAGGTCAGGCGACTGCGCCGGATGCCTCTCCGCTGGTCATTCCCAACCCCGTCGAGCTCGGAAACGAGTTCACCAAGCTCGCCAAAAGGATGGAGCCGTCGGTGGTCTACATCACGGCCGACTATACCCAAAAGACCGTCGAAAATCCGCATAAGCGCGAGCAGCAACAAGAAGACCCCGGCGATGGAAACGGCGCCAGCGGCGGCAATGGCGGCAGCGGCAGCAATGACGACGGCTTAGACCTGTTCCGCCACTTCTTCCGCAACGGACCCTTCGGCAGCGACGCCCCCCCGCGCTCGTTCCGTCAGGAGCAATCCGGATCGGGTTTCATCGTCGATAAGAACGGCTACATTATCACCAATCATCATGTGGTCGCAAAAGTGGACCATATCAAGGTGAAGCTGCATGACGGCGACAGCACCGAGTATCGCGCGCGGGTGATCGGCATCGATCCGGAAACCGATGTCGCTGTTTTGAAGATCGATCCGCGAGCCCCGCTTACGCCGGTGAACATCGGAAATTCGGACGCAGTTCAGGTGGGCGATTGGGCGGTGGCCATCGGCTCCCCCTTCGGGCTGGAAGCTTCCGTCACGGCTGGGATCGTGAGCGCTCTGGGACGCAACATCGACGGACCGTTGCAGCTACAGCGCTTCATTCAGACCGATGCGGCCATCAATCCCGGCAATAGCGGCGGCCCGTTGCTCAACATCCGTGGCGAAGTGATCGGAATCAACACCATGATCGCGACGCAAAGCGGAGGCTATCAAGGCATCGGATTCGCGCTGCCCATCAACATGGTGGTGCACGTCTATAACGACATCATCCGGACCGGCCGGGTGGCGCGCGGCTCCATCGGCGTGCAATGGTCGAAGACCGACAAGCCCGAATTGTTCAAGGCTCTGGGCACCAACCAGGGCGTGCTGGTCAGTAAAGTCCAGGAAGGCGGACCCGCCGAGAAAGCCGGCATGAAGGCCGACGACATCATCATCGCGATGAACGGGAAACCCGTGAAGGACGGCGAAGAGCTGGTGTCGCGCGTATCGGAAATGTCGATCGGAACACCCATCACTCTCACGGTGGATCGGGACCGCAAGCACTTGGACTTCAAGCTGGTGATCATGGATCGCGCCGAGGTGTTCAAGGATCGGCCGGAGTTCGCCGAATTTCAGAAGGACCATGCCGCGGAGTCGGCCAAACCGGAAGAGGCCCAGTACAAGTTCGGCATTAAGCTCCACTCGCTGACCGACGCCGAGCGCAGTAGCATGGGCATCGAGGGCAAGGGTGGCTTGGTGGTTCGCAGCGTCGACGAAGGCTCGTTCGCCGAGGACGTCGGCTTGTTCGAGAAGGACGTGATCCTTTCGATTAACCGCCAGCCGGTGACGACGGTCGACGACGTGATCAAGATCCAATCCAGCTTGAAGCCTGGTGACCCGGTGGCGTTCCGCGTAATGCGCCCATCCCCGGGTGGCCGGGGTCACACGCCGCAATGGAATACGTTCTTCGTTTCCGGCACGCTACCGATGCAATAAAAGGGTTACTTCCAGTTCAGTAGGCGGGCCGTGATCTTCTGCATGCGCACGCGCGCCTTGCGGTTGTGATTGATCCGCGCCGTGCTCAGGAGGGCGAAAACCAATAGCGCCACCAGTCCCGCCAGGACGCAGAGATCGGCGGCAAGTGAGGTCATGGTATCAGGTTCGGCAAAGTACTCCCTCGCCCGGCGCGGGTGTTCCACTTATTCAGGGGCGAAATGTATCGTAACCCAGGCTAAGGTAGGTTCTGCGGCGCCGCCGATTCTCAGCGGGAATCACTTCAATGGCGAGCCTTATGAAGCTGCGTTTGCGCAAGACGTTTGATGGGAGCCATCCCGTTCGGGGATGCATCGTGGTGTTTATTCTGGGCTTGATAGTGGCCTACATCGCCTTGGCTTGTTATACGGTTATTTGGAACAATCGGCTCGGCTGTGGGCATGGCGGTTCCTGCTTGTCCATTGGCTATATTCCCGTTAAGACTCCACCGCTGATCGCCTCGTCCCGCCACTCCCGCCTGTTACAATAGGTAAACATCCATCGAACGGGTGAGATTTCGGCCGGTTCCCCATGGACCTCGATCAACTACACACGTTTCTGGAGATCGTGCGCTTGAAGAGCTTCTCCAAAGCTGCGCAGACGTGCTATCGTACGCAGCCCGCGATCAGCGCCCAGGTGCGCCAGCTCGAGCAGGAATTGAACACTTCCTTGTTCGAGCGCCTGGGGACCAAGATCGCCCTCACCCCAGCCGGAAGAATCCTAGCCGACTACGCCGAACAGATCCTGGACCTGCGCCGGCGCGCTCAAGATTCCATCAACGAGCTGGAACGTGTTCCCCGCGGCGAGCTGGTGATCGCCGCCAACGAAGCCACTTGTATCTACGTGCTACCGCGCGTCTTTTCCGAATACAAAAAGAATTTCCCGAACGTGCAACTATCGGTGGACCGTTCCTATGGCGCGCGCGTGGTGGAAGCCGTCATGGAAAACCTGGCCGATTTCGGGATCACGCAGCTTCCGGTGCAAGACAAGAAGCTGCAAGTGGTCAAAATCCACTCCGACGAGATCATTTTGCTGCTGCCCGGCCAGCATCCCCTGGCTGCCCGTAAATACGTCACGCCGCGCGATCTGATCGGGCATCCGCTGCTGATGCCGAAGTCCGGGACCACGCGCGCGCGTCTGAACGCGTGGCTGGAAACGGTGGAGAGCGAGATCCAAATCTCGATGGAACTGGATTCCACTGAAATGATCAAGCGCTTCGTCATGGCCGGCCTCGGGTACTCGTTTTTGGCCGCTTCCAACTGCGTGGAAGAGCTGGCCGCCGGAAAGTTGTCCGCGGCGCCGCTGGGGCCGGATCCAATGTTTCGGAAGGTGGGTTTGATTTATCGGAAAGATAAAGCGCTGTCCAAGGCCGCGCTGGGGTTCATTCAGGTTATATTAGAACATGCGGGGAACGGGCGCTCGGTGGCCGATCTTTCGGACTTGCCGGCGGCACTATCGAACTGAGTTGGAGAACAAGCTTTCGCCATGTCGCGCGTCACTTTAAAAAGTTCCACGATCTTCATCTCGGTCGGCAACAAGACCGAAGTGTACCGCTCCGTCAACGACGTGCCCCCGCCGCTCCGCAAGCAGCTCGAGCAGTCCACCAACGGCATTCACTCCGCCACGATTCTGATCGCGGATCGAAAAGGCAAAGAAGAGATTATCCGGGCCATCCGCGGCTTGCCGTCCAGCCTCCGCTCCCGGCTCGGCGCGTCGTTCCGCAAGGAAGCGGCCGGCGAATCCAAAGCTCGGCCCCTGTTGGCGAGGCTTTGGGAGGATTGGGCCGAACTCGCTCTGCCCGTCGCCATCGGCTTGGCAGTCTGGGTGCTTTTCAGCGCCAAGTGAGATCATAGTTCGCCGAGCGGGCCCGATAAGCATTATGTGGACCGGCGCCGCGAACCTCGCACTTCGACCTATCAGAGCGTTAGACTAATCGTCCTGGGACCGAATGCGATCTCGTTCCCCGCGAATTTGATCCAACTCTCCGGCCACGGGTTGCGCTTGGTTCTTCCCGAAGGCGTGGCGGTCAATAGTTTGGTTCGCGTTGAAGCGGCGGACTGGATCGCCTTCGGCGAAGTATGCTACTCGGTCCCCGAACTGTCGCACTTCGCGGTAGGCCTGGAACTGGATCAAGCCATCATCGATCTGCGCGACCTCGACGATCTCAAACTCAGCCCGGTGGATGCCGACTACGTGGCTTCCAGATAGCTAGTGGTTTCTCGCGCGATCACTCGGTGGGCGGTTGACCTATAGATTCTCTTCAT
>JBEKHQ010000370.1:0-4442 GCA_050012195.1 Bryobacteraceae bacterium
ATCCGGCACCAGATTGTCGCCCAAGGCGTCCCGTTCATTGACGGAGCACCACAGTTCGCCGGTCTTCGGATTCACGCCGATTCCGACGGGATTGCGAATGCCGGATGCGTACACTTTCACGAATTTTCCCTCCGGCGTGAACTCCAGAATGTTGGCGCGATGAAATTCCGCCGAATGCGTGTCGGGATCGTCGACGTTCGACCGCGAACCCACCGCCACGAACATTCGTTTCCCGTCGCTCGAAAACGCCAGATCGCGCGTCCAATGGCCACCTCCCGGAGGCAGATCGGGCACTAGAACCTCGGCCGCGCCAGTGGCCTTCAGATCGCCGTTCTTGTAAGGAAACCGAACCACCGAATTGGTGTTGCCCACGTAGACCCATTGCGGATTGGCGCCGGCCGGGTAGAATGCGATTCCGAACGGTTGCTTCAAGCCCGTGGCGAACGTTGTCACTTGCTCCGGCTTGCCGTCTTTATCGATGCCGCGAAAAATCTTGATCTCGCCCTCATGGCTCTCGGCGACGAAGAAATCTCCGTTCGGAGCGGTGCGAATCTCGCGCGGCATGTCGAGGCCGGTGGTGTAAAGGTCCACCTTGAAGCCGGCCGGCGCTTTCGGCCACGCATCCGACGGGCGGGAGACGACGGAGGGTCCGTTGCCGGCGGACGAAGTCGCGTATGGCTCCGGCAGATCGGCTGTGGTGATCTTCCGGAAAGTGCCGGGCTTCATGTCGCGGTAGTCGACGAAGGCCGACTGGCCCACGAGCATGTTTTTCGGGTCGATTTTGACGCTGCTGGCTTGGATGATCCAGGCGGCGGCCGCGAGCAAAGATACCGCTGAGACGAAGTGGCGAACCTTATGCATACGTCTACAGGATATCCCGCCCGGAGCTTATGACATTTTCAACGGGAGCATTTTTAACTGCCCGCTAGCACCCAGTCGGTAATTTTCACTCGTCATTTTCTGGTTAGTTCCATGTTACTTGGTTGGTTCCGTAGCCCACCAGTGTGGCGAGTGTTGAACAGTCGTGAGTCTCCATATGGTGTATATACGCATACTTAGCTTGGCGCTTGCGCTTGCTGGCCATGTAGACTAAGGCATCGAAGCGCGTACTGTCTGGATCGCCATCAATAACTGCTTGGGAGTGCTCCTCGCGCAGCATCGCCAACTCGTGAATGGTCTCACCTAGCGCCATTAGCAACTGCCTAGCCTCTCGACAACTCGCTACATCAGCCCTTGAAGGCCCCGCACTTACTGGCGAACTTCTCCATTCAGCGGAACTCATAGCCAATCCTCCACCGCAGAATGGCAATTTGGATGCCAGACCTGGTTCGCGAATCGTATTTCGAGGCTTGGGGGCTTGGGGCCGCAGGCAGGCATCGGGCCAACTTGGTCCCTCCGGACGCTTATGACATTCTGGACTCCGATCCCGTGGTGTAATGACTATAGTTTTTTCAATTGGCCCGGGTGGCGAAATCGGCAGACGCAAAGGACTTAAAATCCTTTGGGGGGCAACCCCCGTGTGGGTTCAATTCCCACCCCGGGCACCAGCTTCATCCGCGGCCGGAGTCCTCGGACCCAGCGCTTGATTCGGATCAACCTTGATCCACAGCCAAGCGCCGATCAGAAGCAGCGCGGCCATCGGAATGAACGGCGCGTTGTAGCTTCCGAATCGCTGCACCAAGTAGCCGAATATCAGCGACTCTGGTCACCCAGCCCCAAGCCAGCGGACCGATGTGGAGCGCCTCCTGCATGCGCGGCCCGGCCACGGAAATACAGACGCGATCGAAGTAGGTGATGACCAGCAGCAGCGTCAGGAGCGCAAGAACTCGATTGCGATAATTCGTCGCCGGCCCCTCCCGAGGGGTAGGCTGATTTTCGCATACGCTACTTCATCGGCGAGTAGTCCGTCGGACGCATGAACGTCGTGTCCACTTTCTCTATGAGCTTTTCGGTCCGCTCGGATTTCACATACTCTTGAAACGCCGGATCGGCATGAAACGAGGCCCAATTCTTTTCCGCGTCCTCCCGGCTGGGATGAGCCACGATGTAGATGAATGTGTTGCCCCACGCCGGATCGTCGTTGGGTACCCAGTAACCGACGATCTTGAGATCGTGTTTGGCAAGTAGCTTTGAGGCGTCGCGAAAGCGCGCTTCGAGGGCGGGTACTTTGCCCGGAACGGCATGATAAACGTTTAGCTCGAAGACGCGATTGCTATCGGCCCTCACTTGGTTCAAGTGGGTCAGGTGGGCGATAACAAGCGATCCTGCGGCAAAGGAAATGAGCGCGGCCCGCGCCGGTTTATGATTCGTCTTCATGGGCTCGTTTCCTTTCACGGAGTCGGGAGCTTTGCGTCCGCTTCCACGTCGATTTCGATCGCGACGTCCGGCCGCCCCGTGGGAGAAGCGCCGAGTTCCATGAGATTATCGCGCGTCATGCCGAAATCGCCGCGCTTCGTCGCCGCGGACGCATGGAACGCCGCGCGCGCCGGCTCGCCAGGCGGCGTATCGGGAAACAAACCTTTGAAGGTAAAAGTCAGCGGCACCATTTTTGTTACTCCGCGAATGGTCAGAGCGCCGTCCATCGTCCAGGAGTTTCCGGATGCACGGCGAACGCCGCGACCCTGGTACGTCATCGCCGGGAATTTCTTCACATCGAAGAAGGCGGGGCTGCGAAGATCCTCGTCGCGCTCCGTATTCTGCGTGCTGATACTGGCGGTGTCGATCTTGATATCGACGCTACAGGCGGCCGGGTCCTGGGCGACAGTGATAGTTCCCGTAACCTTTTCGAACCTGCCGCGCACCAGCCCTACCACATGGTGCCAAGCGCCAAAATAAGCGAAGGTATGAACAGGATCGATCTCGTAGGCTCCCGGAGCGGGTAGCGCCCGGGTCGGCGCGGCGTCGCTGATCGAAAGCGCCCCGCACACCGCAAAAAGCAACGCCCCAATTTCGAAGAGACGGAACAGTTTCTTGTAGAACATATTTCCTCCACCCTTGATACGCGAGGGCGACCCGAGAAGTCCTGAGTTTGGCCTGAAACACTCTGAATACTTCTGAAATGACGCTTCGTCACCGGTGACTTGGTATAATCGGCTACCGCAATGCTTCGCATCGGCGGCTGGTGCGTCAATCCGGCGTCCGGCCAGATTTCACGAGATGGAGAGACCGGTCGGCTGGAAGCGCGAAGCATGCGCCTGCTTCTGTGCCTTGCCGACCACGCCGGTGAGGTGGTCAGCATCGATGACCTACTCAACCAGGTCTGGCCTGGGGTCAGCGTTTCTCCGGACTCGGTCTACCAGGCGGTTGCCTCGCTCCGCCGTCAGCTCGGCGACGACCCCAAGCAGCCCGCTTACATCGAAACCGTGCCGCGGCTGGGGTATCGGATGGTGGCGACCGTCAATCCGTGGACGGAAAGCGAGCACTCGACACCAGTAGCCACCGATGCAGCGATGCCCGGTCCGCGCCTCAAAGCCGGCTTCATATGGGCCGCCGCTGCGATGCTGGGACTCGCGCTCGTCGCTGCTTTCGTGTTTCAAGGCAAGGTCGCGAGCAACAATCCTGCAGCCGCTCCGGCGATCGCTCCGCAGCCGCAGAAATCCATCGCCGTCCTGCCGTTTCTAGATTTGACCGAAGAGATGAACCACGAAGCCTTCGCTGACGGCATGACCGAGGAACTGATTGACAAACTCAGCAAGGTCCCGGGCCTGCGGGTACCGGCGCCTACATCCTCGTTCTATTTCAAGGGCAAAAAGATAACGGTCGCCGAAATCGCCAAGGCGCTGGGTGTCGCTTATGTACTTGATGGCAGCGTGCGCAGGTCAGGCACCAGGATGCGGGTGGCCGCGCGGTTGATTCGTGCAGATAACGGGTACGTTGTGTGGTCGGAAACCTACGACCGGCCATTGGATGACACCTTTGTGGTTCAAGATAACATCGCCGGTGAAGTAACGAAAGCGCTGAGCGCTTCCATCGGCGCGGGTTCTTGATTCGCGTCACTTACGGAGATCGTCAAACCAGCGCCTGACGCGCGGCAGTGCGTGCAATATGGATTCGTTGTGCGTGTATGGTCCCAGGGGTACGAGTTCGACATTCCCGCCGCGTTCCCGCATGGATTTTGCGGCAAATTTCGAGTCCGCCGGCGAAACGTCCTGGTCGCTGTCGCCATAGTACAGGCGGAGGGGCGCCCGCGGAGCCCAATTGTAGGCTTCATTCTCGGCCAGAGCCTCTTGGAACCAGCGGTCGGGGCCGCTTTCTGAGTTTGCAAGGAACTCCGGAGTAAACATGTCTCGCGGCGCGCGCGGCAACGCGGCGACAATCTCGTCAACGGTGTGCGTCCCGTCGAACAGCCGAGGCAGCGACTCCGCATAATGCTTGCTCACCAAGCTTTCCATCGGCTGTCCATAGATTTCGGCGTACGCTCGGACGATATACGCGAGATAAAG
>JBEKHQ010000371.1:0-4441 GCA_050012195.1 Bryobacteraceae bacterium
GCTCCAGAAACGTGTCGATGGCCTGTGGTTCCAGCGGGGCGATGTTCGCCGTCTGGAAGTCATCTAGTACGCTTTCGGCCTGATAGGCCAGCGGGCGGGTGGTGACCAAGAAGGTGCACTTCTCGTAGGCCCGCGTGGCGTTCTCCAGCAGACGGGCCATCGACTCCCGCTCGGTCCGGAGCGGCGCTTCGTCCAGCCCGTCCAGCAGAAGAGCCGCTTCGCCGTCCTTCAGTTTGCGCTCGAAAAACTGTGCGTCCAGCCCCCAGGCGAATTCCGCGCTCCGGGCCGCGAGCCAATGCGGAAGCCAGCCGGGCGACGCTGCGCCGGTCGGCCCTTCGCTCCGGCGGCGGTAGGCGCGGACGTGCTCCGCCAGTTCGGCGATGCTGATCAGGATGGGGAACCGGCCTGTGCCTCCCCGCATCAGGTCATCGCACATCCCGAATGCGATGTGCCGTAGGAAGGTGGTCTTGCCGGCTCCCGGATCGCCGGTGATTACGAGCCGCGGATGCTTGATCGCGTCTTCGATCGGGACCGGCTCGCGGACGCCCGGCCCGGCAGCGGTGGTCAGGGGGAAGTAGAGGTCCTCAATGGGAAAGCGGTATGCCCTGCCCGTGCCCACCTGAAGCCCGCGGATATCGATGAATGCGGTCTCATTGCGCAGGGACTCGAGGTATCTTCCGGGATCGCCCTTCGTTGGAGCTGCCGCGCCAAACAATTCGAGCAGGGCGCTCTCAATTTTGACTCGCAGGTCGTCGGGTGTGCTAAACGTTGTGCACAAATTGCGGCCGAGCCACCGTTTAAAATCACCGAGCTTGGAGACGTTGCGTTGGACTTCGTCTGCAAGGCCGGGTGCGAATGTGCCATCCTCAATGGCGGCCGTGACGCGGTAGGACTCTCTAAGCTGTACAGGCCAGTCACAGTCGTTGTCAATGAGGAAGCCTAGCAAGAGCTTGCCCTCTCGTTCGGCGTGCTCGCATTCCAGCCACGTGAGGCTCTTGCGGTCGGCAGCGGGCTGATCCGGCGGTACCCAGCCGTAGCGGTGCGCCACGATGGCCACGACCACGTCGGCTGCCGATACCCTACGAAGGCATTCCTGCAAGGCTGCCCCGTTAGCCGCTAGCTGCTCCATCATTATGGGGAGGAGCCCCGCGTTGATGGCCGCATCGCGCGCGGCAGTGCGGTGCGCCTTTAGGTCTGTCACGGTCGAAGAGATGTACACCGTTAACCCGCTGTCTCTTGATGCGACAACCGTGGCAGGCTCGGCACCGATCGGCAGCGGCTCCCAAGCGCAATCCAGTTTTACGAGCCGCTCATAGAATCGTTGATAGGCTCGGTTTATCGACAGCGCGCTCCTTGCGAATGGGTCATCTCGGACCGCCACCCTTTCCCGAAAGCCATAGAAGTTTTCGTGCGGAATCTCGACCTCATCGAAGTAACCTGCTAGGTCGATGCTTTCCAAAGCGTACGCTTCTCGCAGGCACTTCTCGAATTCGCCGATGTAGTATGCCCTCGATTCCTGCATGAGACGGGGCTCGACAGTAATCGTGCGGCTGGGCAGAGGAAAGACGGACAAAGGCCGAGGGTCGTCGGAACCGCACCGGTACTTCACTGCCTCTGCGATTATGTCCAGGAGCCCGCCGATACTCTGCACGTTCGGTGTAAACACGGCAACGAGCTTCTCCGGCATGACCATCGTGCAGACGCCGCTGATGTCCGAAATTCCGGTGCGCGAATCGATTAAGCACCACCGGTATCGGGATGCTAGTTGCTCTCTGAACGCCGAAAATATCCGGTGGTATCGTCTGAAAAAAGCCTCCCAATTGAATGAAAGCACCAGGTTCCGGTAAGCCGTCCCCAAGCGCCCAGCCTTCATCAGGTCCACACCCTTGGCCACGTCGCGTATGATATAGTTGGAGAGCGGCAGCGCCTCTTCTAAGCGAATCCAGCCCTCCTCAGAGGTAAACTCCTCGTATCTGCCCTCGTCAAGCAAACGGGCTAGGTCCCAAAAATAGTCGATAACGCCGGCGCGCTCTCCCTTCGTTTCCTCCTCTGAGCTCTTCGGGAAATAACGATGTAGGCCCGGCGCCTCGAGGTCCCAGTCGATCGCGAGAACCGTTCCAGCTTCCTGAGAATTCCGCCCAAGAAGGCATGCGATATTAGCTAACGCCATCGATCGCCCGGTTCCACCCTTGTATGAGTAGAAAGTTGCGATCATGGCAGTCTCGAATTCCGGTGCCTGTGACATCATCTTTACCTGAAGGGCGCAGCTTGAGGCGGCGCATTCCAATCCGCGAAGGCAGACACCTCGGGGAATTGGAAGTCCCGCACTTCCGCGTGGCACTGGTTCTCGCGCAACATGCAAGCGATCTCCCAAGTCTGTTCCGCTATCGCTGTCGCCGCCTCCATAAACTTATTGGTCGAGTAGAATCTTGGCCTTGCTGACTCGGGTGTCAGGTAGATGGCTTGCCTGGTATTGGCGAAGCTGGGCAGGGCAGTCTTGCGGAAATGTACGGGGATGATCGGTTTCACCGCAGTTCCGGGGAGCCGGGCCAAGCCGAGCTGGTCCATCGCGGCCCACTCTCTCCCGCACCACTCGTGGTCGAGGTAGCAGGGGGCGAGGATGGCTACCATCGAGACGCTGCAACGCAGGTTCTCCTTTAGATCATCGGGCCACTCCACCCCTGGCGGTATGTTTTCGTCAAAATAGACCTTGCCTTCATTGAATCTGTACAGCACCTCCTCGCTGATCCTGGCGGCGAAGCGTCGTGCGAAGTCGGTCATCCTCGTGTCGCCTGTGTGCGCGTAGCTGACAAAGCAGTGGTTTCGAAATCCTGCTTCATCGAACCATCGCTGGACGTCGCGAGGAATGAACATATCCGCCTGACTTACAATAGTTTATAGGAAACCATCGCCGACTGGGTCCACGGGGCAGGCCATCTGGACGAAAACGAAACTGGGCGGCGCGAATCTTAGGTTCTGGCAGATGCATGGCGCGTTAGTCTGTATTGTATGCCCCTCGTCACGCCTTTTGAAGACTCGCAAGATGCCCCCACCGTGCGTGGATTCCCTCACCCCCCCGATAGGCCCACCGGTCACGGCCTGGTGTTGACGCACGGCGCGGGATCGAACTGCAACGCGCCGCTGCTCATCGCCATGGCGGACGCATTCTGCGCGGCGGGCATCACGGTGCTCCGCTGCGATCTGGCGTTTCGCCAGGCGCGTCCACACGGGCCGCCCTTCCCGGCGATGGCTGCGCAGGATCGCGCCGGACTTGCGCAGGCGGTTCGCCTGCTGCGCGACCGGCTTCCCGGCAAGGTGTTTCTCGGCGGCCATTCCTACGGCGGCCGGCAATCCAGTATGCTGGCTGCGGAGCAACCGGACCTCGCGGCGGGCCTGCTGTTGCTCTCGTATCCGCTGCATCCGCCGAGGCGTCCCGCCGACTTGCGGACCGCGCATTTCCCCAAGCTCTCGACGCCCGCGCTCTTCGTACACGGCACGCGCGACCCGTTCGGCTCCATCGATGAGATGCGCGCCGCGCTCGCGTTGATCGCCGCGCCGCACGAGATCGTGGCCATCGAAGGCGCGGGGCACGATCTCGGCGGCAAAGGCCCGGCTGCTGCGCGGGTGGCCGGCACCGCGCTGGCCGCATTCCTGCAATTCGCTAAGCTGGTGCCATGAGGCATTCCCGGATCGCATCGCTGTTTCTGCTGGCCGCGCCGCTGCTCGCGGGCGATGGCGATTGGCAATCCCAAGGCGTCGTCTCGGTCGCTCACTCGCCCTACGCCAAGCTGCACGCCGTGCCCATCCGCGCGGTCAAAATGGGCGATGGCTTCTGGAGCGCCCGCCGCGCCATCAATGTGGAGAAGAGCATCCCCACGCTGCTTGCGGAACTGGAGCAGCACGGCGTGATCGATAACTTCCTGCGCCTGGAGGCCAAGAAAGACGTGCCGCGGCGCGGTCCGCTCTATACCGATTCCGATCTGTACAAATGGATGGAGGCCGTGGCGTTCGTGCTGCAATCCGGCGACGTACCGAAACTGCGCGCGGAGTTCGACCGCCTAACCGGCATCATCCTGGCCGCGCAGGAATCCAGCGGCTACCTGAACACCTACTGGACCGAGGAGCGCACGCCCAAACGCTTCACCGAAATGTACCGCTCTCACGAGCTTTACTGCATGGGCCACTTGATCCAGGCCGCTATCGCCTACTACCGCGCCACGGGCGACCGCAAGCTGCTCGATGGCGGCATCCGCTTCGCCAATTACATGGTGGAGAATTTCGGCCCGCAGAAGCGGCCGGCGCTCACCGGACATCCGGAATTCGAAATGGCCCTGGTCGAGTTGTACCGTACCACGGGCGACCGCCGCTATCTGGATTTCGCCGGCTATCTGCTCTCGGGCGTGGAGCGCGAGCGCCTGCACCTCACTGCAGATCAGATCAC